>NZ_MDGW01000530.1:0-21771 GCF_001712525.1 Shigella sp. FC1661 | reverse complement strand
GGCGCACGTCTTCGGTGAACGCACTCTGGCCACACTGGAGCGTCTTCTGAGCCTGCTGTCGGCCTTTGAGGTCGTGGTATGGATGACGGATGGCTGGCCGCTGTATGAATCACGCCTGAAGGGAAAGCTGCACGTTATCAGCAAGCGTTACACTCAGCGCATTGAGCGACATAATCTGAATCTGAGACAACATCTGGCAAGGCTGGGACGGAAGTCACTGTCGTTCTCAAAATCGGTGGAGCTGCATGACAAGGTCATCGGGCATTATCTGAACATAAAACACTATCAGTAAGTTGGAGTCATTACCGGGACTGTGTTGATTGATGGTAAGGAAGTCAGGATCACTAATCCTAAACAGGCTATTGATCATGGCATTGCTTTTGTGACCGAAAACCGCAAGGAAGAAGGGTTAGTGCTGATGCACGACGTCAATATGAACACGCACCATGTGGCGTTTCAATATAACGCTTCGCGGATGGGACTCATCAATCACCGACAAGAAGAGGCGAAGACGCTGCAATCAATTGCCAGAATGAACACTAAAGTGAGTTCTGTACATCAGGCAGTGGGAGCGCTGAGCGGCGGTAATCAACAGAAAATCGTGTTATCGAAGTGGCTGGAGAAAACTCCGCGTATTTTATTGCTCGATGAGCCAACGCGCGGAGTGGATGTCGGCGCAAAATTTGAAATCTATAACGTGATACGTCAACTGGCTGCGGCAGGGACAGCAATTATTCTGGTGTCCTCTGAACTGCCAGAAGTCATGGCACTTAGCGATCGTCTGGTGGTAATGCGTAATAAAACGATTGCCGATATTTATTCATGTGAAAATTTAACGCAGACACAGGTAATGACCGCTGCAACAGGAGTACGTTAAATGACAGAGAAAACTCTTGCCAGTCCGAAACCTTCGGAAATTCCCATTGCAAATAATTTTAAAAAAGTCTTCAGGCAATATGGCGGTATCCTCAGTGGAATGGTGGTGTTAATCATTCTGTTCAGTTTTATTAATGACAGTTTTTTTACCGCCAACAACATTACTAATATTATTCTTCAGGTTTCGATAATTGCAATTACCGCCTATGGAATGACTTATGTACTTTTGCTTGGCGATATTGATTTATCGGTCGGTTCAACCATTGCATTGATTGGCACATTTGCTGCGCTTGGGGCTTCATGGGGAATTCCATTTATGTTATTGGTCCCATTATCCATTATTGCAGCACTGGCTCTGGGGATGATAAATGGTGGCTTGACGGCTATAGCGGGGATCCCGTCGTTTATTGTCACCGTTGCTACTATGGGGATCTTCCGTGGTATCGCTTATATAGTGACCGATGGTATGCCCATCATGATTAAAGATGATGCCTTTCTGGCACTGGGGAATGGAGAATTTCTCTATATACCTATTCCAATCTGGATATTAATCATCTTATTGCTGATTAACCACTTCATTCTTACTAAAACAACCTTTGGACGAAAAATTTATATCACTGGTGGTAATAAAGAAGCGGCAATTTATTCAGGGGTAAATGTCACCCGCTTGAAAATTAAAGTCTTTATGATTACAGCCGTGCTGGCAGGTATCAGCGGGATGATCCTCGCCTCACGCCTCTATTCCGGGTAACCGAATTCCGCGTTGAGCTACGAACTGGATGCTATTGCTGCGGCTGTACTGGGAGGCACCAGCCTGAACGGCGGCTATGGAACCGTGGTGGGGACGGTGATCGGCGCATTAACTATCGGCGTTATTAATAATGGCATGAACTTAATGAATGTTCCCTATTTTTACCAGATGGTGGTTAAAGGATTAGTCATTCTTGTAGCCGTTTATTTTGACGTAAGAAATAAAAGAAAACGCAGCTAATCATTTCAAGGAATTAATCATATGAGTAAGGTCTTCACAATTGGAGAAATTCTGGTTGAAATTATGGCGAGTAAAATCGGCCAGCCATTTGATCAACCAGGTATCTGGAACGGCCCTTATCCCAGTGGTGCGCCCGCTATTTTTATCGACCAGGTGACACGTCTTGGCGTTCCGTGCGGCATCATTAGCTGTGTGGGGAATGATGGCTTTGGTGATATTAATATACATCGTCTGGCTGCTGACGGTGTGGATATCAGGGGGATTTCAGTCTTACCTCTGGAAGCTACCGGGAGTGCCTTTGTTACTTATCATAACTCTGCGATCGCGATTTTATTTTTAATATTAAGAATGCCGCTTGCGGTAAATTATCGGCGCAGCATGTTGATGAAAATATTCTGAAGGACTGTACCCATTTTCATATTATGGGCTCTTCCCTGTTTTCGTTTCATATGGTAGACGCAGTAAAAAAAGCGGTAACTATCGTTAAAGCAAATGGTGGTGTTATTTCTTTCGACCCTAATATTCGTAAAGAGATGCTCGATATTCCAGAAATGCGTGACGCCCTCCACTTTGTTCTTGAGTTAACGGATATCTATATGCCCAGCGAGGGCGAAGTGTTGCTCTTGTCGCCACATTCGACGCCGGAGCGTGCAATCGCAGGTTTTCTTGAAGAAGGTGTTAAAGAGGTGATTGTGAAGCGCGGCAATCAAGGTGCCAGTTACTACTCCGCGAATGAGCAGTTTCATGTTGAGAGCTATCCGGTGGAAGAAGTTGACCCGACCGGTGCGGGAGACTGCTTTGGTGGCGCGTGGATTGCCTGCCGCCAGCTAGGGTTTGACGTCCATCGAGCGCTGCAATATGCCAATGCCTGCGGTGCGCTGGCGGTAACCAGACGTGGCCCAATGGAGGGAACGTCTCGCCTTGCGGAAATCGAAGCGTTCATCCAGCGCCATGACATGTCCATTCGGGAAGCAGCACAATGAAAAACGAAATTTGGTCGTGGATTGGCGATCTCTCGCAGGTTGCCGGAATTAAACACTATGAGTTACGTAGTGGCAGAGCAAAGGGTACAGAAGCGTTTGATGTCCGTACTGGTGCGGGACTGGCATTTACGGTGGTAAAAGATCGCGCGCTGGATATTGCATGGGCCAGCTACAAGGACACGGCGCTTTCTTTTATCACCCCCAACGGCATTGTCGCCCCCGCTTTTTTTGAGTCTCAGGGCAACGGATTTTTACGTAGCTTTTACGCGGGGTTACTGACTACCTGCGGACTTAGCTACATTGGCACGCCTTGTGAGGATGAAGGAGAAACGCTGGGGTTACACGGGCGTTTGGCTGCGACTCCAGCAGAAGAGGTGGGGTATCGCACAGAACGGACCGACGACGGCATTGAATTTGTCATCAATGGCAAAGTACGGGAAACGCGACTGTTCGGCGAAAATCTGACGCTGGAAAGGACCATTCGCTGCCGTTATGGCGAAAATGTGCTGCGCATTGAAGACAAGGTGACTAATCATGGTTTCACCCGCCAGCCGCTGCAAATTCTTTATCACTTTAATTACGGCTGGCCTTTATTATCGCCACAGGCCAGAAATCTTGCTGTCGGCTAAAAGCGTAACGCCACGAACTCCGCATGCGGCGGAAGGGTTAACCAGTCATCTGGAGATTTGTACCCCACAGCCCGGTTTTGACGAGCAGGTTTACTATCTCACGTTGAATAGCGACAGTCAGGGGATGAGTAAAGTTGCTCTGGTGAACGCCGAACTGGGGTGGGGAATTTACGAGAAATTCGACACCATGCAGCTACCCAACTTTATCCAGTGGAAAAATTTAGGCGCGGGTGAGTATGTTATGGGACTGGAGGTCAGTAATAGTTTTCCTGACGGTCGTGATAAAGAACGAGCGCAGGGGCGTCTGCCCTTTATTGAGCCAGGGGAAACAAAGAAATACTGCTTTGAGCTGGGAATTGTTGATGGCGATGCTGAAATGAGCGCGTTGAAAGCGGAAATTGCAGGCTACCGTTAGCTAACGGCAATAAAAACGCCGGGCAGCGTTAACAGGCCCGGCGTTGATTACGTTCTTTGCTAAGCGCGATGAAAACACCGCGCGTCACAAATTATTTTTCCTGAAGACCGAGTTTTTTCTCCAGATAGTGGATGTTAGTGCCACCATGCTGGAAGTTCTCGTCATTCATGATGCGGATCTGCAGATCAACGTTGGTTTTGATACCGTCGATGATCAGCTCCTGCAGCGCATTCTTCATGCGAGCAATCGCCACGTCACGGTTTTCACCGTAGCAAATCAGCTTACCGATCATTGAGTCATAGTACGGCGGTACGGTGTAGCCCGCGTAGATATGAGACTCCCAACGCACTCCAAAACCGCCAGGTGCGTGGAAACGGGTGATTTTGCCTGGGCTTGGCAGGAAGGTGTTCGGATCTTCGGCGTTGATACGACATTCCACCGCATGGCCGCGAACGTGAACTTCTTCTTGCTTGATCGACAGCGGTTGACCGGCAGCGATACGCAGCTGTTCTTTGATCAGGTCAACGCCGGTGATCATTTCTGTAACCGGGTGTTCTACCTGAATACGGGTGTTCATTTCGATGAAATAGAACTCGCCGTTTTCGAACAGGAACTCGAAAGTACCTGCACCGCGATAGCCGATATCAACACACGCTTTAGCGCAACGTTCGCCGATGTAGCGACGTAGTTCCGGGGTAATGCCCGGTGCTGGTGCTTCTTCGACCACTTTCTGGTGGCGGCGCTGCATGGAGCAGTCACGTTCCGCCAGATAGATAGCGTTGCCCTGACCGTCAGCCAGTACCTGAATCTCGACGTGGCGAGGATTTTCCAGGTATTTCTCCATGTAAACCATATCGTTGCTGAAAGCAGCTTTCGCTTCCGCACGGGTCATGGAGATGGATTGTGCCAGTTCAGCGTCGCCGCGCACTACGCGCATACCGCGACCACCGCCGCCGCCGGAGGCTTTGATAATCACCGGATAACCAATGCGTTTAGCAATGGCACGGTTTTTATCCATATCGTCGCCCAGCGGGCCGTCAGAACCCGGTACGCAAGGGACGCCCGCTTTTTTCATCGCCGCGATTGCGGATACTTTGTCGCCCATCAGGCGAATGGTTTCTGCTTTCGGGCCAATGAAGATAAAGCCGGAGCGTTCAACCTGCTCGGCAAAGTTGGCGTTCTCGGAGAGGAAGCCGTAACCCGGATGGATTGCTACTGCGCCGGTGATTTCAGCGGCGCTGATGATTGCCGGGATGTTCAGATAACTTTTTACTGACGGAGCAGGGCCAATACAGACCGTTTCATCTGCCAGTAATACGTGTTTTAGATCGCGATCCGCGCTGGAGTGCACAGCGACAGTCTTGATGCCCAGTTCTTTACAGGCACGAAGAATACGCAATGCAATCTCGCCGCGGTTGGCAATAACAATTTTATCCAGCATGTTCGCCTCGTTACTCGATGACGACCAGCGGCTCGTCAAATTCTACCGGTTGTCCACTTTCGACCAGAATTGCTTTCACGGTACCGGATTTGTCCGCTTCGATCTGGTTCATCATTTTCATGGCTTCAACGATGCACAGGGTATCGCCCACGTTGACTTTCTGACCCACTTCGATGAACGCTTTTGCGTCCGGGCTTGGGGTGCGGTAGAAAGTACCAACCATCGGGGAGCGTACGATGTGACCACTGATTTCCGCTGCTGCTGGCGCTTCCATGGAAGGAACGGTCGCCGGAGCGGCTGCGTTAGATTGAGCTGGCTGCTGCATCATTGGTGCAGCGTAAGCTTGTTGCATCACAGGGAAACTTGCGGCAGGAGCTGCACGGCTAATGCGTACTGACTCTTCGCCTTCAGAAATTTCCAGTTCGGAGATGCCTGATTCTTCAACCAGCTCGATCAGTTTTTTAATCTTACGAATATCCATGAGTGGGTTCCGTACTCTTTGTTTAGTGTGATTGTGACAGGCGTTTCACCGCCGTCTGTAAAGCGTATGCCCCGACAGCTGTATGCATAGCGATAAATTCCAGCAGGCCGGGACGCCGGTCTATTTTGCCCCAGAGTATCAATGTTAGACTTGACGGACATTGTGCAGCGATCTGCTGCTATCCTCCGGCAAAAAACAAAATATACCTTCGTTGCGCCAATGTCACCTTTTCCGCAGCGCAAAAACTGCGTCAGGGAGGACGAGGTCGCACATTATAACGATTTCGTAGCAATTGGCAGCTAAATACTGGTCTTATCAGGGAAGATAATCAACAGCTAACATGTAAATAACCTTCAACACCGTGTAATTTGCAACAAGCCGCACAATTCACGAAATTAGCGCCATCATCGACGGAACTTCTTATAACGTAAGGTGAAAAGCTGTAAAGCCAGCCCTGCGAAGATGAGGGGCTGCAATGAGATAATCTTCACAGACCACAAATAATGTAGGGATGCCAGGATCGCGACAAGATAGACGACATTACGCAGCGGTTGCTGGGGATTACCCAATTTTCACTGCATCGTCTGGATAGATGTGAATGCTAAAGCACGCAAAATCAACCGACTGACAATTCTCAGCATTAAATAGGTTCGAGTGGTTAATTTGCAGTCAAACAAAATCAGATTATTCACCCCATGGTACCAGAAATCAGTAACAGGTTAAGCGTAGTGTCGCCCAGGCAAAGCACCATAAACCTAACAGGCGACGGAGGCGTATCAATAATGGCTGTTTAGAGGAGTATCAATGCGCATCAATTTGTGGTCAGTCGAAATCATGACTTTCCAGTTTGGATGATGTTGTACAACTTCCTGACCAAGGTGTTCGACGAAAGCTGTCCGGCTAACCGCTTTTCCCGTTAACCGATTGAATAATGATGTCAAAATGAGTTCCCTCTCTTATTATTCCTTGCTAAATGGTTAGTTAACCTTCACCAGCGTGCGACCCTGGATCTGGTTATTAATGATGGCCTCGGCAAAGTTCGGTGCCTCTGACAGAGATATCTCTTTTGCCGCCTGGGTATAGAATGATTCCGGTAAATCGGCGACCAGTCGCTGCCAGGCTTGTGCGCGGCGTTCTGGTGGCGTCATTACTGAATCCACCCCTTGCAAACGGACATTACGCAGAATAAATGGCATGACCGTGGTTGGCAGAGTAAAACCACCCGCCAGACCACAGGCCGCCACGCAGCCGCCGTAATTCATTTGCGCCAGCACTTTTGCCAGCACTTTGTCGCCAACAGTGTCAATTGCCCCAGCCCAGACTTGTTTTTCCAGAGGACGGGATTCGGCAAACTCATCACGAGGGAGAATACGGCTGGCACCTAAACTTTTCAGATATTCATGGGTACTTTCGCGACCGGAAACGGCAACGACCTGATAACCCAACTTATGCAGCAGCGCCACGGCGGTACTGCCGACGCCACCACTGGCACCCGTCACGACAATCTCCCCGTCCTGCGGGCGAACACCGGCATCTTCCAGCGCCATCACACACAGCATGGCGGTAAAACCGGCAGTACCGATAATTATTGCTTTACGCGCGTCCAGCCCTTGCGGCATGGCAACCAGCCAGTCACCTTTCACTCGCGCCTGCTCCGCCAGCCCACCCCAGTGGTTTTCACCAACGCCCCAGCCAGTGAGTAACACCTCCTGACCGGCATGAAAACGCGGATCTTCGCTGGTGCGTACAGTTCCGGCAAAATCGATCCCAGGAATCATCGGAAAATTACGGATGATTTTCCCTTACCGGTAATCGCCAGCGCATCTTTATAGTTCAGGCTCGACCAGTGAACATCGACCGTGACATCGCCCTCCGGCAGGCGACTTTCGTCCAGAGTCTGTACTGATGCGAGAGTTTTGCCGTCCTGCTGTTCTAAAAGTAACGCCTGCATAAGTGGTCCTCATGTGCATGATGGATTGGAAAATAATTTCTGAAGATTATACTCGCTAATGGAAAAGCAAAGCCGATGAAGCGCAATAAATTGCGAGATAAATCTGATTTGCTAGTATGCCCGCTTCCTCACTATCGGAGTTAACACAAGGATGAGATTAACGACGAAATTTTCGGCCTTTGTTACGCTGCTCACCGGGTTAACAATTTTTGTGACTTTGCTGGGCTGTTCGCTAAGTTTCTACAACGCAATTCAGTATAAGTTTAGTCATCGCGTTCAGGCGGTGGCGACGGCGATTGATACCCACCTTGTGTCGAATGACTTCAGCACATTAAGGCCACAAATTACCGAATTAATGATGTCGGCAGATATCGTTCGTGTAGGCCTGCTCCATGGTGATAAACAGGTTTATACCCTGGCCAGAAATGGTAGTTATCGTCCGGTTGGCTCCAGCGATCTGTTTCGTGAACTGAGCGTTCCGTTGATAAAGCATCCGGGGATGTCGCTGCGTCTGGTTTATCAGGATCCGATGGGCAACTATTTCCATTCGTTGATGACCACCGCGCCGCTCACGGGGGCGATTAGCTTTATCATTGTTATGCTTTTCTTGGCGGTACGCTGGTTACAACGGCAACTTGCCGGGCAAGAATTGCTGGAAACCCGGGCTACTCGTATCTTAAACGGTGAGCGTGGCTCTAATGTGTTGGGAACCATCTATGAATGGCCGCCCAGAACCAGCAGTGCGCTGGATACGCTGCTTCGTGAAATTCAGAACGCACGCGAACAACACAGCCGTCTTGATACGCTGATCCGCTCTTATGCCGCCCAGGACGTGAAAACCGGCCTCAATAACCGACTCTTTTTCGATAATCAGTTAGCAACGTTACTGGAAGATCAGGAGAAAGTAGGTACCCACGGGATCGTGATGATGATTCGTCTGCCGGATTTCAATATGTTGAGCGATACTTGGGGGCACAGCCAGGTTGAAGAACAGTTCTTCACTCTGACGAATCTGCTGTCGACATTTATGATGCGCTACCCTGGCGCACTGCTGGCGCGTTACCACCGCAGTGATTTTGCTGCGCTGTTACCGCACCGGACGTTAAAAGAGGCAGAGAGCATCGCCGGTCAGTTAATCAAAGCCGTCGATACCTTGCCGAACAATAAAATGCTCGATCGCGACGATATGATCCACATTGGTATCTGCGCCTGGCGTAGTGGTCAGGATACCGAGCAGGTAATGGAACATGCAGAGTCTGCCACGCGTAATGCGGGATTGCAGGGCGGCAATAGCTGGGCTATTTACGATGACTCGTTGCCTGAAAAAGGACGCGGTAATGTTCGCTGGCGTACGCTTATCGAGCAAATGCTCAGTCGCGGCGGCCCGCGCCTTTATCAAAAACCGGCGGTTACTCGCGAAGGTCAGGTTCATCATCGCGAACTCATGTGCCGCATCTTCGATGGTAATGAAGAGGTTAGCTCGGCGGAGTATATGCCGATGGTCTTGCAGTTTGGCTTATCGGAAGAGTATGACCGTCTGCAAATCAGCCGTCTTATTCCACTATTGCGGTACTGGCCAGAGGAAAATCTGGCGATTCAGGTTACCGTTGAGTCGCTGATTCGCCCGCGTTTTCAGCGTTGGCTGCGCGATACGTTAATGCAATGTGAAAAATCACAACGAAAACGCATAATTATTGAACTTGCAGAGGCCGATGTAGGTCAACATATCAGTCGTTTACAACCTGTTATTCGTTTAGTGAATGCTTTAGGGGTACGGGTAGCCGTCAACCAGGCTGGTTTGACGCTGGTAAGCACCAGTTGGATCAAAGAACTTAATGTTGAGTTACTCAAGCTCCATCCGGGGCTGGTCAGAAACATTGAGAAGCGAACGGAGAACCAGCTGCTGGTTCAAAGCCTGGTGGAAGCCTGCTCCGGGACCAGCACCCAGGTTTACGCCACCGGTGTGCGTTCGCGAAGCGAGTGGCAGACCCTGATTCAGCGCGGTGTTACAGGCGGGCAAGGGGATTTTTTCGCGTCCTCACAGCCACTTGATACTAACGTGAAAAAATATTCACAAAGATACTCGGTTTAACCTGCCGTTTAATCCGTTTTCACGTAGAATAACGCGCGCTGCGTCTCATGGGAGTGTGCTTGTCTGCTCGCCAGATTGTTGCAGCACATATGCAGATGAATGACCTTACGCGGTTGCAAACAGGCGAGGAATGCTGCTGATGCATTAAGCCTTTCTGGACTCAGGCAGAGATTTGTAACAAAGGAAACGAACTGCACTAATTTTCACCGTAGCAGATGATTTTTGCGCCTTGTCGCTGCTGCGTGTGGTTGGTAAAGTAAGCGGATTTTCTTTTCCGCCCCAGCTTTCAGGATTATCCCTTAGTATGTTGAAAAAATTTCGTGGCATGTTTTCCAATGACTTGTCCATTGACCTGGGTACTGCGAATACCCTCATTTATGTAAAAGGACAAGGCATCGTATTGAATGAGCCTTCCGTGGTGGCCATTCGTCAGGATCGTGCCGGTTCACCGAAAAGCGTAGCTGCAGTAGGTCATGACGCGAAGCAGATGCTGGGCCGTACGCCGGGCAATATTGCTGCCATTCGCCCAATGAAAGACGGCGTTATCGCCGACTTCTTCGTGACTGAAAAAATGCTCCAGCACTTCATCAAACAAGTGCACAGCAACAGCTTTATGCGTCCAAGCCCGCGCGTTCTGGTTTGTGTACCGGTTGGCGCGACCCAGGTTGAACGCCGCGCAATTCGTGAATCCGCGCAGGGCGCTGGTGCCCGTGAAGTCTTCCTGATTGAAGAACCGATGGCTGCCGCAATTGGTGCTGGCCTGCCGGTTTCTGAAGCGACCGGTTCTATGGTGGTTGATATCGGTGGTGGTACCACTGAAGTTGCTGTTATCTCCTTGAACGGCGTGGTTTACTCCTCTTCCGTGCGCATTGGTGGTGATCGTTTCGACGAAGCTATCATCAACTATGTGCGTCGTAATTACGGTTCTCTGATCGGTGAAGCCACTGCAGAACGTATCAAGCACGAAATCGGTTCGGCTTACCCGGGCGATGAAGTCCGTGAAATCGAAGTTCGTGGCCGTAACCTGGCAGAAGGTGTTCCACGCGGTTTTACCCTGAACTCCAACGAAATCCTCGAAGCACTGCAGGAACCGCTGACCGGTATTGTGAGCGCGGTAATGGTTGCACTGGAACAGTGCCCGCCGGAACTGGCTTCCGACATCTCCGAGCGCGGCATGGTGCTCACCGGTGGTGGCGCACTGCTGCGTAACCTTGACCGTTTGTTAATGGAAGAAACCGGCATTCCAGTCGTTGTTGCTGAAGACCCGCTGACCTGTGTGGCGCGCGGTGGCGGCAAAGCGCTGGAAATGATCGACATGCACGGCGGCGACCTGTTCAGCGAAGAGTAATCGGATGCAGGCAGGGGAAATGTCTGTTTACCCTGCCTGGTCTGATACGAGAATACGCATAACTTATGAAGCCAATTTTTAGCCGTGGCCCGTCGCTACAGATTCGCCTTATTCTGGCGGTGCTGGTGGCGCTCGGCATTATTATTGCCGACAGCCGCCTGGGGACGTTCAGTCAAATCCGTACTTATATGGATACCGCCGTCAGTCCTTTCTACTTTGTTTCCAATGCTCCTCGTGAATTGCTGGATGGCGTATCGCAGACGCTGGCCTCGCGTGACCAACTAGAACTTGAAAACCGGGCGTTACGTCAGGAACTGTTGCTGAAAAACAGTGAACTGCTGATGCTTGGACAATACAAACAGGAGAACGCGCGTCTGCGCGAGCTGCTGGGTTCCCCGCTGCGTCAGGATGAGCAGAAAATGGTGACTCAGGTTATCTCCACGGTTAACGATCCTTATAGCGATCAAGTTGTTATCGATAAAGGTAGCGTTAATGGCGTTTATGAAGGCCAGCCGGTCATCAGCGACAAAGGTGTTGTTGGTCAGGTGGTGGCCGTCGCTAAACTGACCAGTCGCGTGCTGCTGATTTGTGATGCGACCCACGCGCTGCCAATCCAGGTGCTGCGCAACGATATCCGCGTAATTGCAGCCGGTAACGGTTGTACGGATGATTTGCAGCTTGAGCATCTGCCAGCGAATACGGATATTCGTGTTGGTGATGTGCTGGTGACCTCCGGTCTGGGCGGTCGTTTCCCGGAAGGCTATCCGGTCGCGGTTGTCTCTTCCGTAAAACTCGATACCCAGCGCGCTTATACTGTGATTCAGGCGCGTCCGACTGCAGGACTGCAACGTTTGCGTTATCTGCTGCTGCTGTGGGGCGCGGATCGTAACGGCGCTAACCCGATGACGCCGGAAGAGGTGCATCGTGTTGCTAATGAACGTCTGATGCAGATGATGCCGCAGGTATTGCCTTCGCCAGACGCGATGGGGCCAAAGTTACCTGAACCGGCAACGGGGATCGCTCAGCCGACTCCGCAGCAACCGACGACAGGAAATGCAGCTACTGCGCCTGCTGCTAATCGCTCTCCACAAAGGGCTACGCCGCCGCAAAGTGGTGCTCAACCGCCTGCGCGTGCGCCGGGAGGGCAATAGTGGCGAGCTATCGTAGCCAGGGACGTTGGGTAATCTGGCTCTCTTTCCTCATTGCGCTGTTGCTGCAAATCATGCCCTGGCCGGATAACCTGATTGTTTTCCGGCCAAACTGGGTGTTACTTATCTTGTTGTATTGGATCCTGGCCTTGCCCCATCGCGTAAATGTGGGCACAGGTTTTGTGATGGGTGCCATACTGGATCTGATCAGCGGCTCGACGCTTGGCGTACGCGTATTGGCGATGAGCATCATTGCTTACCTGGTGGCGCTGAAATACCAGCTTTTCCGCAACCTCGCATTATGGCAGCAGGCGCTAGTCGTCATGTTGCTTTCGCTGGTGGTGGATATTATTGTTTTCTGGGCAGAGTTTTTAGTGATTAACGTCTCTTTCAGACCGGAAGTGTTCTGGAGTAGTGTAGTCAATGGGGTGCTCTGGCCGTGGATTTTCTTGCTGATGCGTAAAGTCCGTCAGCAGTTTGCAGTGCAATAAAGGTTTCTATGACTTCTCTGTATTTAGCTTCCGGTTCTCCGCGTCGTCAGGAGTTACTTGCGCAACTTGGCGTGACCTTTGAACGTATTGTTACGGGCATTGAGGAGCAGCGTCAGCCGCAGGAGAGCGCGCAGCAGTATGTTGTGCGTCTGGCACGCGAGAAAGCACAGGCGGGTGTCGCGCAAACGGCGCAGGATCTCCCGGTGCTGGGTGCGGATACTATCGTTATCCTGAATGGAGAAGTGCTGGAGAAACCGCGCGACGCAGAGCATGCGGCGCAGATGTTGCGCAAATTATCGGGTCAGACCCATCAGGTGATGACGGCAGTGGTGTTGGCCGACAGCCAGCACATTCTCGATTGCCTGGTGGTCACCGATGTGACTTTCAGAACGTTAACAGACGAAGACATCGCGGGCTATGTCGCCAGCGGTGAACCGTTAGATAAAGCAGGTGCATACGGTATTCAGGGGCTGGGTGGCTGTTTTGTCAGGAAGATAAATGGCAGCTATCACGCCGTAGTCGGCTTACCGCTGGTTGAAACGTATGAATTATTAAGTAATTTTAACGCACTGCGTGAGAAAAGGGATAAACATGACGGCTGAATTGTTAGTAAACGTAACGCCTTCGGAAACGCGAGTGGCGTATATTGATGGCGGTATTCTGCAGGAAATTCATATTGAACGTGAGGCGCGACGCGGAATAGTAGGCAATATCTACAAGGGTCGTGTAAGTCGTGTACTTCCGGGTATGCAGGCGGCTTTTGTAGATATTGGGCTGGATAAAGCCGCGTTTCTTCATGCATCCGATATCATGCCGCACACCGAATGTGTGGCGGGTGAAGAACAAAAGCAATTCACGGTGCGCGACATCTCGGAACTGGTTCGTCAGGGGCAAGATCTGATGGTGCAGGTGGTGAAAGATCCGCTTGGCACTAAAGGTGCGCGCCTGACCACCGATATCACGCTGCCTTCTCGCTATCTGGTGTTTATGCCAGGGGCTTCTCACGTTGGGGTTTCCCAACGTATTGAAAGCGAATCAGAACGTGAACGCCTGAAAAAAGTGGTCGCAGAGTATTGCGACGAGCAGGGCGGGTTTATCATCCGTACCGCAGCGGAAGGGGTTGGCGAGGCTGAACTGGCCTCCGATGCCGCTTATCTGAAACGCGTCTGGACCAAAGTTATGGAGCGTAAAAAACGCCCGCAGACCCGTTATCAGCTGTACGGCGAACTGGCGCTGGCGCAGCGTGTTCTGCGTGATTTCGCCGACGCCGAACTGGACCGCATTCGCGTTGACTCACGCCTGACTTACGAAGCATTGCTGGAGTTTACCTCGGAGTACATTCCCGAGATGACCAGCAAGCTGGAGCATTACACCGGACGCCAGCCGATTTTCGATCTCTTTGATGTCGAAAACGAAATCCAGCGAGCGCTGGAACGCAAAGTAGAACTGAAATCCGGTGGTTATCTGATTATCGACCAGACCGAAGCGATGACCACCGTGGACATCAATACCGGAGCGTTTGTCGGTCATCGCAATCTGGACGACACCATTTTCAATACCAATATTGAAGCGACGCAGGCTATCGCTCGCCAGTTACGGTTGCGTAATCTGGGTGGGATTATCATTATTGATTTCATCGATATGAATAATGAAGATCACCGCCGCCGCGTGCTGCACTCGCTGGAGCAGGCGTTGAGCAAAGACCGGGTGAAAACCAGCGTTAATGGTTTTTCGGCGCTGGGGCTGGTGGAGATGACGCGTAAACGCACCCGCGAAAGCATTGAGCACGTACTGTGTAACGAATGCCCAACCTGCCACGGTCGCGGAACGGTGAAAACCGTGGAAACGGTATGCTATGAAATCATGCGCGAGATTGTTCGTGTCCACCATGCTTACGACTCCGACCGTTTCCTGGTCTATGCTTCTCCGGCAGTAGCTGAAGCCTTGAAAGGCGAAGAGTCACACTCGCTGGCGGAAGTGGAAATTTTCGTTGGCAAACAGGTTAAAGTACAAATTGAACCGCTCTATAACCAGGAGCAGTTTGACGTCGTAATGATGTAAACAGATGCTGGGCCGCCATCCGGCAAAGGGTTTTTGAGTCACATTTTTAGCAGACAAGGAGTGACGGGTGAGGCGATTGCCGGGGATTTTACTGCTTACTGGAGCCGCGCTCGTTGTGATCGCAGCCCTGCTGGTTAGCGGCCTGCGTATTGCTTTACCGCATCTTGACGCCTGGCGTCCGGAAATCCTCAACAAAATAGAATCCGCGACTGGCATGCCGGTAGAAGCCAGTCAGCTCTCAGCCAGCTGGCAGAATTTTGGCCCGACGCTTGAAGCACACGACATCCGTGCAGAACTAAAAGATGGCGGCGAATTTTCGGTTAAACGCGTTACTCTGGCGCTGGATGTCTGGCAGAGCTTGTTACATATGCGCTGGCAGTTTCGCGACCTCACTTTCTGGCAGCTGCGCTTTCGCACCAACACTCCTATCACCAGCGGTGGTGGTAATGATAGCCTGGAAGCCAGTCACATCAGCGATCTGTTTCTTCGTCAATTTGACCATTTCGATCTCCGCGACAGTGAAGTCAGTTTTCTGACGCCATCCGGTCAGCGCGCCGAGCTGGCGATCCCACAACTCACCTGGCTGAACGATCCACGTCGACACCGTGCGGAAGGCCTGGTAAGCCTCTCCAGCCTTACCGGACAGCACGGCGTGATGCAGGTGCGCATGGATTTGCGCGATGATGAGGGGTTGTTAAGCAATGGTCGCGTCTGGCTACAGGCGGATGACATCGACCTGAAGCCGTGGCTCGGTAAATGGATGCAGGACAATATTGCTCTGGAAACGGCACAGTTCTCCCTTGAAGGCTGGATGACGATCGACAAAGGCGATGTAACCGGCGGTGACGTCTGGCTGAAACAGGGCGGTGCCAGCTGGTTGGGCGAGAAGCAAACGCATACGCTGTCGGTGGATAATCTGACCGCGCATATTACGCGTGAAAATCCGGGCTGGCAGTTCTCTATTCCCGATACACGGATCACGATGGACGGCAAACCCTGGCCGAGCGGAGCATTGACGCTGGCCTGGATACCGGAACAGGACGTTGGCGGCAAAGACAATAAACGCAGTGACGAACTCCGGATTCGCGCCAGTAATCTGGAGCTGGCAGGCCTGGAGGGCATACGCCCGCTGGCCGCGAAACTTTCACCTGCACTGGGTGATGTTTGGCGCTCCACACAACCGAGCGGCAAGATTAACACTCTGGCGCTGGATATCCCGCTTCAGGCGGCAGACAAGACCCGTTTTCAGGCATCGTGGAGCGATCTGGCCTGGAAGCAATGGAAATTATTACCGGGTGCGGAACACTTCTCCGGGACGCTTTCCGGCAGCGTTGAAAATGGTTTGCTTACCGCGTCGATGAAGCAGGCAAAGATGCCTTACGAAACGGTATTCCGTGCGCCACTGGAAATCGCCGACGGCCAGGCAACTATAAGCTGGCTGAACAATGACAAAGGTTTCCAGCTGGATGGGCGTAATATTGACGTTAAAGCCAAAGCCGTCCATGCGCGCGGCGGTTTTCGTTACCTGCAACCTGCTAACGATGAACCCTGGCTGGGTATTCTGGCTGGCATCAGTACCGATGATGGTTCACAAGCCTGGCGCTATTTCCCGGAAAACTTGATGGGTAAAGACCTAGTTGATTACTTAAGTGGCGCGATTCAGGGCGGTGAAGCGGATAACGCGACGCTGGTTTATGGTGGCAATCCGCAACTCTTCCCCTATAAACACAACGAAGGTCAGTTTGAAGTGCTGGTGCCGCTGCGTAACGCGAAGTTTGCCTTCCAGCCGGACTGGCCTGCATTAACTAACCTTGATATTGAACTGGACTTTATTAACGACGGTTTATGGATGAAAACCGATGACGTTAATCTGGGCGGCGTGCGCGCGAGTAATCTCACCGCAGTGATCCCTGACTACTCGAAAGAAAAACTGCTGATTGACGCTGACATTAAAGGTCCGGGTAAAGCCGTTGGCCCTTACTTTGATGAGACACCGCTGAAAGATTCTCTGGGTGCGACCCTGCAAGAACTCCAGCTCGACGGCGATGTGAATGCTCGCTTACATCTTGATATCCCGCTGAACGGCGAACTGGTAACCGCGAAAGGTGAAGTGACGCTGCGTAATAACAGTCTGTTTATCAAACCACTCGACAGCACCCTGAAAAATTTGAGCGGTAAATTCAGCTTTATCAATGGCGATCTGCAAAGTGAACCACTGACAGCAAGCTGGTTTAATCAGCCGTTGAACGTGGATTTTTCCACCAAAGAAGGGGCAAAAGCCTACCAGGTTGCGGTAAACCTCAACGGTAACTGGCTACCGGCGAAAACCGGCGTTCTGCCTGCAGCGGTGAACGAAGCATTGAGTGGCAGCGTGGCGTGGGATGGTAAAGTGGGCATTGATCTGCCTTATCATGCTGGCGCGACCTATAACGTAGAGCTGAACGGCGATCTGAATAATGTGAGCAGTCACTTACCTTCACCGTTAGCCAAACCTGCGGGTGAACCACTGCCGGTAAACGTTAAGGTTGATGGCAATCTCAGCAGCTTTGAATTAACCGGACAGGCTGGTGCGGATAACCATTTCAATAGCCGCTGGTTGCTTGGTCAAAAGCTGACGCTCGATCGTGCTATTTGGGCGGCAGACAGTAAAACGCTCCCGCCGTTGCCGGAACAAAGTGGCGTTGAACTCAATATGCCGCCGATGAATGGTGCCGAGTGGCTGGCCCTGTTCCAGAAAGGCGCTGCGGAGAGTGTCGGTGGTGCAGCGAGTTTCCCACAACACATAACGTTACGTACGCCTATGTTGTCACTGGGAAATCAGCAATGGAATAACCTGAGTATTGTTTCGCAACCGACGGCAAATGGCACCCTGGTTGAGGCGCAGGGGCGTGAAATCAATGCCACGCTGGCGATGCGTAATAACGCGCCGTGGCTGGCGAATATCAAATATCTTTATTACAACCCGAGCGTGGCGAAAACTCGTGGTGATTCAACACCGTCATCACCTTTCCCGACAACGGAGCGCATTAACTTCCGTGGCTGGTCGGACGCACAAATACGATGCACAGAGTGCTGGTTCTGGGGGCAAAAATTCGGTCGTATTGACAGTGATCTCACCATTTCTGGCGATACGTTAACGCTGACCAATGGACTGATTGATACTGGTTTCTCGCGGCTTACTGCCGATGGTGAATGGGTTAATAATCCGGGGAATGAACGTACCTCGCTGAAAGGAAAACTGCGCGGGCAGAAAATTGATGCCGCCGCAGAATTTTTTGGTGTCACGACGCCCATACGCCAGTCGTCATTTAATGTGGATTACGATTTACACTGGCGCAAAGCACCCTGGCAACCAGATGAGGCGACGTTGAATGGCATCATTCATACTCAACTGGGTAAAGGCGAAATTACCGAAATCAATACCGGACATGCCGGGCAATTGCTGCGCTTATTGAGCGTTGATGCCCTGATGCGTAAGCTGCGTTTTGATTTCAGAGACACTTTTGGCGAAGGGTTCTATTTTGACTCCATTCGCAGCACCGCGTGGATTAAAGACGGCGTTATGCACACCGACGACACGCTGGTGGATGGCCTGGAGGCGGATATCGCCATGAAAGGGTCGGTAAATCTGGTACGTCGCGACCTGAATATGGAAGCGGTTGTCGCACCAGAGATTTCTGCGACGGTGGGCGTGGCTGCGGCTTTTGCGGTTAACCCCATTGTTGGCGCGGCAGTATTTGCAGCCAGTAAAGTGCTGGGGCCGCTGTGGAGCAAAGTCTCCATTTTGCGCTATCACATTTCGGGTCCGCTGGACGATCCGCAAATCAACGAAGTGTTGCGCCAACCGCGTAAAGAAAAAGCGCAATGATTTGACGAGGGCGCGTAATTGCCCCAATCTCATATGATAATCGTTGCCAAAGGCCAACGAGCCAGAACATAACCGTAGGTCGGATAGGGCGTTCACGCCGCATCCGGCAGCCGTAAAAAATCCTCTACTGCAGTAACTAACGAGTAGCAAAAACGATGACTCTTAACCTGGTAAGTGAACAATTGCTAGCGGCGAACGGCCTGAAACATCAGGACTTGTTCGCGATCCTCGGTCAACTGGCCGAACGTCGCCTTGATTATGGCGATCTCTATTTTCAGTCGAGCTATCACGAATCCTGGGTTTTAGAAGACCGCATTATTAAAGATGGTTCTTACAACATCGATCAGGGCGTTGGCGTGCGTGCAATCAGCGGTGAAAAAACCGGATTTGCTTACGCTGACCAAATCAGCCTGCTGGCGCTGGAACAGAGTGCGCAAGCGGCGCGCACCATCGTCCGTGATAGTGGTGATGGCAAAGTACAGACGCTGGGCGCGGTAGGGCATAGCCCGTTGTATACCTCGGTAGATCCGCTGCAAAGCATGAGCCGTGAAGAGAAGCTGGATATCCTGCGTCGCGTCGATAAGGTTGCTCGCGAAGCGGACAAGCGCGTACAGGAAGTGACTGCCAGCCTCAGTGGTGTCTATGAATTAATTCTGGTTGCGGCCACCGACGGCACGCTAGCGGCGGATGTCCGTCCGCTGGTGCGTCTTTCCGTGAGCGTTCTGGTCGAAGAAGATGGCAAACGCGAACGCGGTGCCGGTGGCGGTGGCGGTCGTTTTGGTTATGAGTTCTTCCTTGCCGATCTTGACGGCGAAGTCCGTGCGGATGCATGGGCAAAAGAAGCAGTGCGTATGGCGCTGGTCAATCTTTCTGCCGTTGCTGCACCAGCGGGCACCATGCCGGTAGTACTTGGCGCAGGTTGGCCGGGCGTGCTGTTGCATGAAGCGGTAGGTCACGGTCTGGAAGGCGACTTCAACCGCCGCGGCACTTCAGTATTTAGTGGGCAGGTCGGGGAGCTGGTGGCTTCAGAACTGTGTACCGTGGTTGATGACGGCACGATGGTCGATCGCCGTGGTTCGGTGGCGATTGATGACGAAGGTACGCCAGGCCAGTACAACGTGCTGATTGAGAACGGCATTCTGAAAGGCTACATGCAGGATAAACTCAACGCGCGTTTGATGGGGATGACGCCGACTGGCAACGGTCGCCGTGAATCCTACGCCCATCTGCCCATGCCGCGTATGACCAACACCTATATGCTGCCGGGTAAATCGACCCCGCAGGAAATTATTGAATCCGTTGAGTACGGTATCTATGCACCGAACTTTGGTGGCGGTCAGGTGGATATCACCTCCGGCAAATTCGTTTTCTCCACTTCAGAAGCATATCTGATTGAAAACGGTAAAGTAACGAAGCCGGTGAGAGGCGCAACGTTGATTGGTTCCGGTATCGAAACCATGCAGCAGATTTCGATGGTTGGCAACGACCTGAAACTGGATAACGGCGTAGGTGTCTGCGGTAAAGAAGGGCAAAGTTTGCCGGTTGGCGTGGGCCAGCCAACGCTGAAAGTTGATAACCTGACTGTTGGCGGTACTGCGTAATAATTTCATTATTTTCAGAAGGATAATTAATCTTTCTACATGCACGAACGGTCCCCTCGCTCCTCTGGGGTTAGGGTGAGGGGAACCCGTTGGCACAGGTTTGTAGAACGTAACAGTACAATATGAATTACTTCTCTTTCCCGCGCCCGTGCATCTCCTGAAACAATTTACCGACCTCAACAAAATAATCCGTCAGCGAGTTGATCACGACCTGTACCTTCAGCGGCAGCTTATCTTTTTCGGTATATAACGCATAAACCGGGCGTGGATCTGACTGATAACGCGGCAGCAGGATCTCCAGCTCCCCACGATTGATCTCGTTGATCACCCACATCAGCGGCACGTAGGCGATCCCGGCACCCGCCGTTAGCCAGCGCACCAGCGTCATCGGATCATTAGTCACAAATCTCCCTTGCGGGATCAGGCGAGTCGAGATCCCTTCCGGTGCAATCAGTTCAAATTCATTGTCGGGCCGCACGCTGTATTCAAGCCATGAATGGCTACTTAAATCGGCGGGTTTTTCCGGTATGCCGTATTGTGTGAGATAGCTTTTCGCGGCGCACACCACCATTGGCATCGCGCCAAGACGGCGGGAAAACAGGCTGGAATCCTGCAACGCGCCGACGCGGATCACCACATCCAGACCGTCGGCAATCAGGTCGGGGGCTGGAATTCCGGTAACCAGATTGACGCTCAAACCTGGGTATTCTTTCAGCATTTTGGCTGTCAGCCCGGCGAGAACATTTTGTGCCATAGTTGAAGAACAGCCAATGCGTAGCGTCCCGATGGGGGTGTTATTGAAGGCATACAGTTGCTCATGAACATCCTGCACTTCATGAAGCATACGACGGCAGCCCTGGTAGTAAATTCTACCGGCTTCGGTCAGGCCAATGCTGCGTGTGCTACGGTTTAACAGCTTTACCTGCAACTCATCTTCCAGTTTTGACACCGTCTGACTGATGGACGAAACGCTCATCTGTAGCTGTCTGGCGGCGGCGGTAAAAGAGCCAAATTCAACTACTTTGGCAAACACCGACATGCGTTTTAGTCGTTCCATTATTCACTCTGACTTAAAAGTGATTTAGATCACATAATATATGGATTTGCCCCTATATTTCCAGACATCTGTTATCACTTAACCCATTACAAGCCCGCTGCCGCAGATATTCCCGTGGCGAGCGATAACCCAGCGCACTATGCGGATGCCATTCGTTATAATGCTCGAACGCCTCTGCAAGGTTCTTTGCTGCCGTTAACCCGTCTGGTTTGGGCATGATACTGATGTAGTCACGCTTTATCGTTTTCACGAAGCTCTCTGCTATTCCGTTACTCTCCGGACTCCGCACCGCCGTGTTCTTCGGTTCAAGTCCCAACATCCGGGCGAACTGGCGTGTT
>NZ_MDGW01000518.1:0-311 GCF_001712525.1 Shigella sp. FC1661 | reverse complement strand
TGGTCTGGTGTATTGTTGGCATGGCGCTTGAGCGTAAAGAACCTCTTCACCAGATTGTGAATCGCCTGGACATCATGCTGCCGGGCAATCGCCCCTTCGGTAAGCGTAAACTGACCGCCGTATGTAGCCATTAAGCCTGTATTGGTAACGTAGTGCCCACCTTTTCAACTAGTGGACACCTGTTATGGAACAGAAAGCATTATCTGCAGAATCCCGCAGATCATTTTCAAATGAGTTTAAACTTCAAATGGTTAAACTGGCTTCACAACCAGGAGCCTCTGTTGCCCGTATTGCCCGGGAACACGATATCA
>NZ_MDGW01000517.1:0-315 GCF_001712525.1 Shigella sp. FC1661 | reverse complement strand
TGACCTTGTCATGCAGCTCCACCGATTTTGAGAACGACAGTGACTTCCGTCCCAGCCTTGCCAGATGTTGTCTCAGATTCAGATTATGTCGCTCAATGCACTGAGTGTAACGCTTGCTGATAACGTGCAGCTTTCCCTTCAGGCGTGATTCATACAGCGGCCAGCCATCCGTCATCCATACCACGACCTCAAAGGCCGACAGCAGGCTCAGAAGACGCTCCAGTGTGGCCAGAGTGCGTTCACCGAAGACGTGCGCCACAACCGTCCTCCGTATCCTGTCATACGCGTAAAACAGCCAGCGCTGACGTGATTTAG
>NZ_MDGW01000516.1:0-315 GCF_001712525.1 Shigella sp. FC1661 | reverse complement strand
TTATCGTCGGGTATGGGCGCTGCTTCGCAGACAGGCAGAACTTGATGGTATGCCTGCGATCAATGCCAAACGTGTTTACCGGATCATGCGCCAGAATGCCCTGTTGCGAGACTGCGTGTCACGTTCGCGCTGGACTGCTGTGATCGTGAGGCACTGCACTGGGCGGTGACTACCGGCGGCTTCAACAGTGAAACAGTACAGGACGTCATGCTGGGAGCGGTGGAACGCCGCTTCGGCAACGATCTTCCGTCGTCTCCAGTGGAGTGGCTGACGGATAATGGTTCATGCTACCGGGCTAATGAAACACGCCAGTTC
>NZ_MDGW01000515.1:0-319 GCF_001712525.1 Shigella sp. FC1661 | reverse complement strand
GCAGAAGCAGAAAAAGCTTATTATGCTTCCATCGGAAACGATGATCTGGCAGCCTGAGTTCACAGATAAAATACTCTCCAGGAAACCCGGGGCGGTTCAACCGACGATAATTCCGTTATCTACCAGCTCCGTCTGGAGCCGCCGGGTTCCATATGTTTCGTGAGTGCGGATATGTGCCACCTTAATCTCCAGTTTTAGCCGCTCATCACTTTGTTTTCTGTCTGAGGGGGCATGCTGTACCCGGTCGTAATAACCGCTCCTGGATACACCAGGTACCCGACACATCGCTTCAACAGGGAATTGTTGTCGCCATTGTTCG
>NZ_MDGW01000514.1:0-327 GCF_001712525.1 Shigella sp. FC1661 | reverse complement strand
CAAAAGTGACCATAAGCTCTCCTGAATCAGGAGAGCAGATTACCCCCTGGATCTGATTTCAGGCGTTGGGTGTGGATCACTATTGCACCGTTCGTGACAGTGTTGTTGCGCCTTGCTGCCAACGAAGCTCCACTGCCCATCAAGTTCACAGATAAGGGCAACATCAGCGTGAGCGACTGGCACAGATGTTATCCGCCGGGGCGGGAGCTTTTTAATGTCCGTATGACGGTAGGTGATGCTGCCAACTTACTGATTTAGTGTATGATGGTGTTTTTGAGGTGCTCCAGTGGCTTCTGTTTCTATCAGCTGTCCCTCCTGTTCAGCTAC
>NZ_MDGW01000513.1:0-328 GCF_001712525.1 Shigella sp. FC1661 | reverse complement strand
GTCCATCGCCGGTAGACCAGAGGAGCTTTACCTGACTGCCATTACGCCCACGGAAGATAAAAACGTGACCTGACATCGGATCGTCTTTCAGCGTCGTCTGCACCTTTGCCGCCAGGCCGTTGAAGCCATTTCTCATATCGGTGATACCGGCAACCAGCCAAATTTTGGTCCCGGAAGGTAACGGGATCATCGCTTCAGTTCCTGTATCAGCAGAGTCAGGAGCTTTTCGCTGACATTGCCATTGAAGCGGAGCGTCCCGTGCCGGAACGTTACCTCACAGCTGATACTGAGGGTTTCCGGATCCTCTGCGAGCGATTCTGGCTGTTCG
>NZ_MDGW01000512.1:0-330 GCF_001712525.1 Shigella sp. FC1661 | reverse complement strand
TTGCCCCGTCAACGTATTACCACTGTCAGCAACAGCGACATCATCCGGATAAACGCAGTGCCCGTGCGCAGCGCGATGACTGGCTGAAGAAAGAGATACAGCGCGTATACGATGAAAATCACAAGGTATACGGTGTAAAGTCTGGCGTCAGTTGTTACGGGAAGGTATCAGAGTGGCCAGATGCACTGTGGCACGTCTCATGGCGGTTATGGGACTTGCCGGTGTTCTCCGGGGTAAAAAGGTCCGTACGACCATCAGCCGGAAAGCCGTTGCCGCAGGCGACCGCGTAAACCGTCAGTTCGTGGCAGAACGACCTGACCAGCTGTGGGT
>NZ_MDGW01000511.1:0-348 GCF_001712525.1 Shigella sp. FC1661 | reverse complement strand
GCTCCCGGCCCTTTAGCTCAGTGGTGAGAGCGAGCGACTCATAATCGCCAGGTCGCTGGTTCAAATCCAGCAAGGGCCACCATCACATACCGCCATTAGCTCATCAGGAAAGAGCGCCAGCCTTCGAAGCTGGTTGCGCGGAGTTCGGGTCCCCGAAGGCGGTTCATTATCTGTATCCTGCGTTGTTAGCTCAGCCGGACAGAGCAATTGCCTTCTAAGCAATCGGTCACTGGTTCGAATACAGTAGAACGCGCCACACTTATTTTCCCTGGCTCGCTTTTGCGGGCTTTTTTTTAAATGTCTCACAATTCAGGCGGTTGACTGTTGTCTGGTTTGCGGGGAGTTTGT
>NZ_MDGW01000510.1:0-353 GCF_001712525.1 Shigella sp. FC1661 | reverse complement strand
GCCTTCGCAAAATAAGCGGAAGCCTGGCGAAGGATATCGTTACTGCGGCGCAGTTCACGATTTTCACGTTCCAGCTCTTTCAGACGCTGACGTTCAGCGGTGGTGAGCCCGCCATCACCGCCTCCGGTATCCCGCTCATGCTGGCGTACCCAGACACGCAGAGTCTCCGGTGTACAGCCAATCTTTGGGGCAATGGAACAAATTGCCGCCCACTGTGAGTCATATTCGCCCTGACTTTCCAGAACCATACGAATCGCCCTCTGACGGACTTCGGGGGAAAAACGAGTATTTTTAGTCATCCTGTTTACCTCTTTCTCAGGGAGTTTAGTCTCCAGGATTCCCGGGGCGGTTCA
>NZ_MDGW01000509.1:0-357 GCF_001712525.1 Shigella sp. FC1661 | reverse complement strand
TAGCGGAGCAGGAAGGACATCTGATGGAAATGGAAGCCACGCAAGCACCTTAAAATCACCATCATACACTAAATCAGTAAGTTGGCAGCATTACCGGCAGCATTACCCACATTCGGACTTAGGGGAAAGAATAATTGAACCATTCGTCTGTAACGCAGCATAATCGTTAGCGCGAAACATAATATGTTTTCTATGCATTGATAATTGATGGATCAACTTATTACGTCCCTGAGGAGGGATGACAAATGCACTCCTGGAATAGACTGGCCCCCTGAATCTCCAGACAACCAGTATCACTTAAATAAGTGATAGTCTTAATACTAGTTTTTAGACTAGTCATTGGAGTACAGATGATTG
>NZ_MDGW01000519.1:0-22104 GCF_001712525.1 Shigella sp. FC1661 | reverse complement strand
TTTTAAGTGACGTAAAACCGTGTTGAGGCCAACGCCCATAATGCGTGCACTGGCGCGACATCCGACGCCATTCATGGCCATATCAATGATTTCTGGTGCGTACCGGGCTGAGAGGCGGTGTAAGTGAACTGTAGTTGCCATGTTTTACGGCAATGAGAGCAGAGATAGCGCTGATGTCCGGCAGTGCTTTTGCCGTTACGCACCACGCCTTCAGTAGCGGAGCAGGAAGGACATCTGATGGAAATGGAAGCCACGCAAGCACCTTAAAATCACCATCATACACTAAATCAGTAAGTTGGCAGCATTACCAATTAACGGAGGGTATCAGTACATTGAAATGAATGGTACCGCAGAATACTCAGTATTAAATGACGGTTATCAAATTGTTCAAATGGGTGGCGCGGCAAACCAGACTACCCTCAATAATGGTGTGCTACAGGTTTATGGCGCAGCGAATGATCCCACGATTAAAGGCGGGCGCTTAATCGTTGAAAAATATGGGATTACCGTCCTTGCCGCTATCGAAAAGGGAGGATTACTGGAGGTTAAAGAGGGGGGATTAGCGATTGCGGTAGATCAGAAAGCAGGCGGTGCTATTAAAGCAAGCACGCGGGTCATGGAGGCATTCGGAACAAACCGTCTCGGTCAGTTCGAAATCAAGAATGGTATTGCTAACAATATGCTGTTGGAAAACGGCGGAAGTTTGCGAGTTGAAGAAAATGACTTCGCTTATAATACTACTGTAGATAGTGGCGGCTTACTGGAGGTTATGGATGGCGGGACTGCAACTGGCGTTGATAAAAAAGCAGGCGGAAAATTAATTGTCTCAACGAATGCGCTGGAAGTGAGTGGTACAAACAGTAAAGGCCAATTTAGTATAAAAGATGGTGTGTCAAAAAATTATGAACTGGATGATGGTTCCGGGCTCATTGTTATGGAGGACACGCAGGCCATTGATACTATCCTTGATGAGCATGCCACTATGCAATCGCTGGGAAAGGATACTGGTACGAAAGTGCAGGCAAATGCGGTATATGATCTCGGTCGATCAGACCAGAATGGAAGTATCACGTATTCCTCTAAAGCCATCTCTGAAAATATGGTTATCAACAATGGCCGCGCTAATGTCTGGGCTGGCACAATGGTTAACGTGTCAGTCAGAGGGAATGATGGCATTCTTGAGGTCATGAAGCCGCAAATAAATTATGCACCCGCTATGTTGGTGGGTAAGGTAGTGGTTTCTGAGGGCGCTTCTTTTAGAACGCATGGTGCCGTGGATACCAGCAAAGCGGACGTTTCGCTCGAAAATAGCGTATGGGCCATCATTGCCGATATCACTACGACGAACCAAAACACCCTCCTCAACTTAGCCAACCTTGCGATGTCTGACGCAAATGTGATTATGATGGATGAGCCAGTGACTCGTTCATCAGTGACGGCAAGTGCGGAAAATTTCATTACGTTGACCACCAATACCCTGTCGGGAAACGGCAATTTTTATATGCGTACCGATATGGCTAATCATCAGAGCGATCAGCTCAACGTCACCGGTCAGGCAACAGGTGATTTCAAAATATTCGTGACGGACACCGGTGCCAGCCCGGCAGCAGGAGATAGCCTTACACTGGTAACAACGGGCGGCGGTGATGCTGCATTTACGTTGGGCAATGCCGGAGGCGTTGTTGATATCGGTACGTATGAATATACCTTGCTGGATAATGGCAACCATAGCTGGAGTTTGGCAGAGAATCGCGCGCAAATTACCCCTTCAACCACTGATGTGCTGAATATGGCGGCCGCACAACCGCTGGTATTTGATGCAGAACTGGACACCGTGCGTGAGCGTCTTGGTAGCGTAAAAAGCGTTAGTTACGATACGGCGATGTGGAGTTCGGCAATTAACACCCGCAACAACGTGACCACTGATGCGGGAGCTGGTTTTGAGCAAACATTGACGGGCCTGACGCTCGGTATCGATAGCCGTTTCTCCCGTGAAGAAAGCAGTACAATTCGCGGCTTGTTCTTTGGTTACTCTCATTCTGATATTGGTTTTGATCGCGGCGGAAAAGGTAATATCGATAGCTATACCCTGGGGGCTTATGCCGGTTGGGAGCATCAGAACGGTGCCTATGTTGATGGGGTGGTGAAAGTTGACCGTTTTGCCAACACCATCCATGGCAAGATGAGTAATGGGGCAACAGCGTTTGGCGATTACAATAGTAACGGCGCGGGTGCTCATGTTGAGAGCGGGTTCCGTTGGGTTGACGGATTGTGGAGTGTTAGACCCTATCTGGCCTTTACCGGCTTTACCACAGATGGTCAGGACTACACGTTATCAAACGGCATGCGCGCTGATGTGGGAAATACCCGGATATTACGCGCTGAAGCGGGAACGGCGGTAAGCTATCACATGGACCTGCAAAATGGTACGACGCTGGAACCCTGGCTGAAAGCCGCCGTACGTCAGGAATACGCCGATTCTAACCATGTGAAAGTTAATGACGATGGCAAATTTAATAATGATGTGGCTGGAACCCCTGGCGTTTATCAGGCTGGGATAAGGTCATCGTTTACCCCGACGTTAAGCGGTCATTTGTCAGTCAGCTATGGCAATGGCGCAGGGGTAGAATCGCCGTGGAATACTCAGGCGGGAGTGGTCTGGACGTTCTGATAACAGAAAATAAACAGGCTGTGATGTGTCACGGTCTGTTTATCAAATTAATTGCAGATATAAAAAAACCAACCGTAAAGGTTGGTTTTTTCTTGGGATTTTTGGTCGGCACGAGAGGATTTGAACCTCCGACCCCCGACACCCCATGACGGTGCGCTACCAGGCTGCGCTACGTGCCGACTCGTGGCTGCTAATACTACCGTTTTCCACACCGATTGCAAGTAAGATATTTCGCTAACTGATTTATAATTAATCAGTTAGCGATAAAACGCTTCTCGTCTGTCAGCACTTGCAATAACAAACTTAACTGTGGTTTTTCATCTTTCACTCTTTCACCACGTAAGTTGTAAGTGCGGTATTTACCGTTATTGTTCAGCACCAGCGTCTTTTTCGGGGTGGTAATTGCCAGCGTATCGTTATCCGCTGCAGTGACCCAGTAATGACGGCGTTGAGGGTTGAACAAATCCTGACCTTGCGAATATTCGCTGGCAGGTGTGCTGACATGTAGCAGGCGTTGCATCAGCGTCGTCATCAGATCGGTATGATCAGTCAGCGCATTAATACGCTGCGCCGGCGTGCCTGGCCAGTGAATCACTAATGGCACCTGCAGATGACCGTGGGACCAGTCAAAGGTTTCTTCGTCTTCGCTCAGCGGAATACCCCGACCGGCAGTGATAATCACAACCGTATTGTCCAGTTTGCCAGAATCAAGCAGTGCATTGAGCACGCGGTTGATCTGGTCATCGACATTGCCTGCCGCCCGGCTATATTTCCGTGCAAATGCCTGCTGATTGCTGTCGTCAATGTTAGTGCCATTGAAAGAGACCCACGAGAACCAGCGGTTATCTTCTTGTGCGTAGCGGCCCAGCCAGTTGATCCACTGCGTGGCGGTCTGCTCGTCGGATTGGGTGCGTACGCTCGGCATCGAGAAATCTGACAACAATGCCTGGCGATACAGCGGACTGGTAAAGCCATCTGACGAGAATAATCCCAGCTGATAGCCTTGCTGATTAAGCGCAGTAATTAACGCCGCAGGGGTACGGGTCGACAGAATGCCGTCCATATAGCTCGGCGAGATGCCATAGAACAGGCCAAAGATGCCGTTGTCTGTAGTGTTGCCGGAGCTCATATGGCGCGTGAACGAAATATTTTGCTCAGCAAAACCTGCCAGCGCAGGCATCTGCTTCTCGAAGCGTGAGTAGTTCAGGCCATCGACAGTAATCAACAGCACATTCTGCCCGGTGCCCATATCGCGATAGCGCAGTTCGCTTAACGGATACTGTACGGAAACGGCGTCTGGATTACCTTGCTCAATAAGACGGCGTTGATACTCCTGCGCATCAAGCAGGCCATGCTTCTCAAGGAAACGTCGCGCCGTCATCGGGTACGAAAGCGGCAGGTTAGCGCGCTGCATGGTGATCGGGCGATAGAAGTTGGCATCGGCCCAGATATACACCACATGCGAGGCGATAAAGGCGATAAATAAGAATGCGGCCAGCGGGCGCGCGAAGCGTCGACGACGCGTCAGGCTGCGCAGCTTTTGCCAGCTCCACGTCGCAAACACCAGTTCAAGCAATAAAATAACCGGCACGCTGATGAACATCAGCTGCCAGTCGCGCGCCATCTCATTTTCGTCTGGGTTGATAACCAACTGCCAGACGATGGGATTAAGATGGAGATGGAAACGAGTAAAGACTTCGCTATCGATCAGTAATAGCGTCATTCCCGCCGTTGCCAGAATGACGGACAAAAACCTCATCAGCCTCTGGGAGCCGACGATAAAGGTCAGCGGGAAGAGGATCAGCAAGTAGGTGGCGAACACCAGGAAGCTGAAATGGCCGATAATGCTTACGTAGGAATAAATGCGACCAGCAAGCGTTGTCGGCCAGTCGGCGATAAACAGGTAACGGCTGCCAATGACGAGCGAAAGCAGAATATTGAACAGTGCAAACCAGTGCCCCCAACTGACCATCTGGGAGACTTTTTCACGGTAGCGCTGACGATGAGTTACCATAACCTGTTATCTGTTTCCCTTAGTGCGCTTTGTCTTCGTTGATAGAGGACTGTAAGGCGCGGGCAAAAGAGTTGGCAATTGCCTGGCGTTGGGCCGGGGCAATGCTGGTGTTGATAAGGTTAGTGACCATGTTGCCTAACACCATCAGGGAAAGGTCGGTCGGAGCCTTATGTTTTTCCAGTACGTTGAGCAGCTCTGCGAGCAATTGTTCAACCTGTTCATCACTGTAGCGGGAAATTTGTGGCATAAATCGAAATCAGTTAGTTGATGAAAGGGCAACATATTACCGTAGCAACGGTTTTTTTTCTGCTTTTTTATGCGTTAAATCATTCTCGTTACGCTGCCTTCTGTAAAATGACCGCCATCTTTTATTGCGTCGCTTAACCGGCGGTGGTTGAATACCGCCCGGTCTTAAAGGAGAGTTTATCATGAGTCTGGATATCAACCAGATTGCTCTGCACCAGCTTATCAAGCGTGATGAGCAGAACCTTGAGCTGGTGTTGCGCGATTCATTGCTGGAACCGACAGAAACCGTCGTTGAGATGGTGGCAGAACTGCATCGGGTCTATAGCGCCAAAAATAAAGCTTACGGCTTGTTTAGCGAAGAGAGTGAACTGGCGCAGACGCTGCGCTTACAGCGTCAGGGCGAAGAGGACTTTCTGGCATTTAGCCGCGCGGCAACCGGGCGCCTGCGTGACGAATTAGCGAAATATCCTTTTGCTGACGGTGGATTCGTGCTGTTTTGCCACTACCGTTATCTGGCGGTGGAGTATCTGCTGGTGGCAGTTCTGAGCAACCTGAGCAGTATGCGCGTTAACGAAAATCTCGACATCAACCCAACCCATTATCTTGATATCAATCATGCGGATATTGTTGCGCGTATCGATTTAACCGAATGGGAAACCAATCCAGAGTCCACCCGCTATCTCACTTTCCTGAAAGGGCGAGTAGGGCGCAAAGTGGCGGATTTCTTTATGGATTTCCTCGGGGCCAGCGAAGGATTGAACGCGAAAGCGCAAAACCGTGGGCTGTTGCAAGCGGTTGATGATTTCACTGCCGAAGCACAACTGGATAAAGCAGAGCGACAGAACGTGCGCCAGCAGGTTTATAGCTACTGTAATGAGCAGCTGCAGGCAGGCGAAGAGATCGAACTGGAATCGCTGTCGAAAGAGCTGGCAGGCGTAAGCGAAGTGAGCTTCACGAAGTTTGCGGCTGAAAAAGGCTACGAACTGGAAGAGAGCTTCCCGGCAGACCGTAGCACACTGCGTCAGTTGACGAAGTTTGCCGGTAGCGGCGGTGGCTTGACTATTAACTTTGATGCGATGCTGTTAGGTGAACGCATCTTCTGGGATCCAGCAACCGATACTTTGACCATTAAAGGCACGCCGCCGAATTTGCGCGACCAATTGCAGCGCCGGACGTCTGGCGGCAATTAATCGGTTTTGTGTTCTGAATGCCAGATGCGGCGTGAACGCCTTATCTGGCCTGCAAAAAATAGCAATACCGTAATCAGGCATAATCTGCAGATACAAAAACCCCGCCGGAGCGGGGTTTTTTACAACTTATTCAGCAATTAAGCGCGAACGAAGTCGATGTGCTGCAGCTTCGGTTTGTACGGGTGACGCTGTACGTCCTGAGCTTTAACTTTGATTTCTTTACCGTCAACAACGATGGTCAGAACTTCGCTGTAGAATTCAGCTTTAGCTTGCATGTTTATGACTTTGTCGTGATCCAGCTCGATAGCCAGCGGTGCTTCTTTGCCACCGTAGATGATTGCCGGGAACTTGTTAGCGGCACGCAGGCGGCGGCTCGCACCCTTACCCTGCTCTTTACGTACTTCTGCGTTGATAGTAAACATTTCTTTCTCTCTTAAATTAATCCTGCTACAGGCGACCCAGCAACAGGTAAGTGATCTGCTTTGCGTATGCAAAAGCGGGCGAGATTCTATACTCAATCGCCTTATACATCAATCAAAACTACCATTAACCGCGTAATTCGTGCGCCCGACGAAAACGACCTTCGTAATCGAACACTTTTTCACGCACCTGCCAGTACTGACCTTTCATGCGGGCGACGACAAAATCCGGATGTCGCAGTAAGGCTTGCTGGGCGAGGATATCGGCGGCGGTGATCCAGCGCAGAGGGATGCCCGGTGTGCGCGTATGCGGGCGGATAAAAAGCTGCTCGAAGGCAGTTCGCTGGGCGGGCGTTTGCAGACGGAAACGCTCACTCACATCCGCGCCGTCTTCATCGTAATAGGTGATTTTCAACCATTCGCCTTTCTCGTCGTGCCCATGCTGTAAAGACATGCCGCTACAGCGTAATACCAGCGCGTCTTTCAGTCGTAGCGCCGCTTTTAACATATCATCCGGATCAACCAGTACCGTGTCACATTCGCGGCAGCGGCGGGCGGCAATATCGTTTTCCGCGTTACATTGCGGGCAATTTTTAAAACGGAAACGGAAGTCACACTGTTCGCGATGGCCGTCGTCATCTTCAAACCATCCCTGACAGCGACGACCAAAGTGTTCAATCAATGTCCCGTCGGCGGTCGTTTTCCCCCAAAAGGTGTTGGCAAAACCGCAGGCAGGGCAGAAAACCTGTACCGGGACGTTGTCACTTTTGCCTTTCGGTGTACCAACTTCCGGCGCGTAGAGGTCGTGAGGATTACCCGCATAATCAAGAATTAAGCAATCAGTCTTGCCAGGAGCGAGACGCAGACCGCGCCCGACAATTTGTTGGTAAAGACTCACTGATTCGGTAGGACGCAGAATGGCGATAAGATCGACGTGCGGGGCGTCAAATCCGGTGGTCAGTACCGCGACGTTGACCAGATAGCGAAAACGCTGGGCTTTAAAATCTTCAATTAACACATCGCGCTCAGCGCCGGGGGTGTCGCCAGTAATCAGTGCTGCATCTTCGGCAGGCAGTAATCCCACAATCTCTTTTGCGTGTTCAACGGTGGCGGCGAAAATCATTACCCCTTTGCGCTTTTCGGCGAACTCCATGATCTGGCTGATGATATGTGGCGTAATGCGTTGCTGTTTTTTCAGCTCACGGTTGAGATCAGCTTCGCTGAACAGCCCGTTACTCTGTGCCTGCAAGCGGCTGAAATCGTATTGCACTACTGGCATATCCAGTCGTTCTGGCGGCGTCAGATAGCCGTGTTTAATCATATAACGCAGCGGCAGCTCATAAATGCAGTCACGGAAAAGGGCTTTCTCATCGCCGCGTACCATGCCGTGATAATGGAACTGGTAGATCCAGCCTTTGCCCAATCGAAAAGGCGTGGCAGTCAGCCCCAGCAGGCGTAAGTGGGGATTCACTTTAGTCAGGTGAGTGAGGATTTGCTGATACTGGCTCTCTTCATCGTCACCAATACGGTGGCATTCATCGACAATCAACAGCGAAAATTCACCCTGAAAGGCATCAAGATTACGAGCGACCGACTGCACGCTGCCAAATACCACTTTACCGTGGCTCTCTTTGCGCTTTAACCCAGCGGCAAAAATATCGGCTTCCAGCCCCAGCGCCTGATACTTTGCATGGTTTTGCGCCACCAGTTCTTTGACGTGTGCCAGCACCAGAACACGACCACGCGCCAGCCGTGCCAGTTCGGCAATCACCAGGCTTTTACCTGCGCCGGTGGGCAGCACGATAACGGCAGGGGTTTTATGACGACGAAAATGGTTGAGCGTGGCATCCACGGCTTCTTGCTGATATGGGCGGAGTGTAAAAATCATGGTCTCGCGTAGGTAGATTATTCTGCTAATAGTATGCCATGGATCTTTTTCCCTTGAGGGATGTTATTAGACCGCTATACTGGGCAGACAACAGTTCAGATTTTCGGGTCAATGCCCGACCTCCGTTTTTACAGGCAAAATCACACACATGCGACTTGATAAATTTATCGCACAGCAACTCGGCGTTAGCCGTGCTATTGCCGGGCGTGAAATCCGCGGCAATCGTGTCACCGTCGATGGCGAAATTGTTCGTAATGCAGCGTTCAAACTGCTTCCTGAACATGATGTCGCTTACGATGGCAACCCGCTGGCGCAGCAACATGGTCCACGTTACTTCATGCTCAATAAGCCTCAGGGCTATGTTTGCTCCACGGACGACCCTGATCACCCAACGGTGCTCTATTTTCTGGATGAACCGGTAGCCTGGAAACTGCACGCCGCAGGACGTCTGGATATCGATACCACCGGTCTGGTGCTGATGACTGATGATGGTCAGTGGTCGCACCGCATTACTTCTCCGCGCCATCATTGCGAGAAGACCTATCTGGTGACACTGGAATCACCTGTAGCTGACGATACGGCAGAGCAATTTGCTAAAGGCGTGCAGCTGCATAACGAAAAAGATCTCACTAAGCCTGCGGTGCTGGAAGTGATTACCCCAACGCAGGTTCGTCTGACCATCAGCGAAGGGCGTTATCATCAGGTGAAACGCATGTTCGCCGCCGTGGGTAACCACGTGGTTGAGCTGCATCGTGAACGTATTGGCGGTATTACGCTGGATGCTGATTTAGCCCCCGGTGAATATCGTCCGTTAACTGAAGAAGAAATTGCCAGCGTCGTCTAACTTTTCAATGACTTTCAGGAGCCCGTTGTGACCACCCGACAGCATTCGTCGTTTGCTATTGTTTTTATCCTTGGCCTGCTGGCCATGTTGATGCCGCTGTCGATTGATATGTATCTGCCCGCGCTACCGGTAATTTCAGCGCAGTTTGGCGTACCGGCGGGCAGTACGCAGATGACCCTCAGTACTTATATTCTGGGCTTTGCGTTGGGGCAGTTAATCTACGGGCCGATGGCAGACAGCTTCGGGCGTAAGCCGGTGGTGCTCGGCGGTACGCTGGTGTTTGCCGCCGCCGCGGTGGCGTGTGCGTTGGCACAAACCATCGATCAGCTGATTGTGATGCGTTTTTTCCACGGGCTGGCTGCGGCTGCGGCCAGCATGGTTATCAACGCTTTGATGCGTGATATCTACCCGAAAGAAGAGTTCTCGCGGTGTCATGCTGGTGACGACCATTGCACCGCTGATGGCACCGATAGTTGGCGGCTGGGTGCTGGTGTGGCTGAGCTGGCATTACATCTTCTGGATCCTCGCCGTGGCGGCGATTCTGGCTTCGGCAATGATCTTCTTTCTGATCAAAGAAACCTTACCACCGGAGCGTCGCCAGCCTTTTCACATTCGTACTACTATTGGTAACTTTGCGGCGCTGTTCCGTCATAAGCGTGTCCTGAGTTATATGCTGGCCAGCGGTTTCAGCTTTGCCGGAATGTTCTCGTTCCTGAGCGCCGGACCGTTTGTCTACATTGAAATTAACCACGTCGCGCCGGAAAACTTTGGTTATTACTTTGCACTAAACATTGTTTTCCTGTTCGTGATGACCATCTTTAACAGCCGCTTCGTTCGCCGCATTGGCGCGTTAAATATGTTCCGCTCGGGGTTGTGGATACAATTTATTATGGCAGCGTGGATGGTCATCAGTGCGCTGCTGGGGCTGGGATTCTGGTCGCTGGTGGTTGGCGTTGCGGCGTTTGTGGGCTGTGTGTCGATGGTGTCATCCAATGCGATGGCGGTCATTCTTGATGAGTTTCCCCATATGGCGGGAACGGCATCTTCGCTGGCAGGAACCTTCCGTTTTGGCATAGGGGCAATTGTTGGCGCATTGCTTTCTCTTGCGACCTTTAACTCTGCATGGCCGATGATTTGGTCAATTGCATTCTGCGCAAGCAGCTCCATTCTCTTCTGTCTGTACGCCAGTCGACCGAAAAAACGGTGATCTATTGCACAACGAGGAAGCTAAAAGGCTTCCTTTGTTGATGCATGTCAACCACAAATCTATCATTCCCCCGATATATGTTTATTTTATGTAAAATCAATTTATGTAAAAAGTCACATCATTGTAGTTAAAAAGGTTGAGTTAGATCGCAGAAACGGGTACATATAGCCCCGCAAACGTGACCACGCCCGCAGATATTACTTAAATCAGAGCCATAGAGGCCACGCAGGCGAGGCATCAATCTTTACGATCTGTATAAAGACGGATTGTTGATGATGTGTTAAAATTGATGTAAACAAATTGTGAAGTAAATGTGCTTCCGGGGAAAATAAGTGACTTCATTACAACTCTCAATCGTCCATCGTCTACCGCAGAACTTTCGCTGGTCTGCTGGTTTCGCAGGTTCGAAGGTTGAACCGATTCCGCAAAATGGACCGTGCGGTGACAACAGCCTGGTGGCGCTTAAATTGCTTAGCCCGGATGGTGATAATGCATGGTCGGTGATGTACAAACTAAGCCAGGCGTTAAGCGACATCGAAGTTCCGTGTTCGGTGCTGGAGTGTGAAGGTGAGCCGTGCCTGTTTGTAAATCGCCAGGACGAGTTTGCTGCAACATGCCGATTGAAAAATTTTGGTGTGGCAATTGCCGAACCCTTTTCAAACTACAATCCTTTTTAAGCGTCAGCTCAACGCCAGTAGCTGACGCGTATACTCCTGCTGCGGTGCGGCAAACACGCGCGCGCACGGTCCTTGTTCCACTACTTCCCCTTGTCGCAGTACGATAACCTGATGACATAACGCGCGGACAACGTGCAAATCGTGGCTGATAAACAAATAGGCCAGTTGCTGCTTTTGTTGCAATGATTTCAATAGCGTCAATATTTGCGCCTGTACCGTTTTGTCGAGTGATGATGTCGGTTCATCAAGTATGATCAGCGAGGGCTTAAGAATTAATGCCCTGGCAATTGCAATACGTTGTCGCTGACCACCAGAGAACTCCGCCGGATAACGGTGGCGTGTTTCAGGATCTAATCCCACTTCATGCATCACGGCTATCACTTGTTGTTCGCGTTGTGCGGCAGAAAGCGTCGGCTGGTGAACCCGTAAGCCTTCCTCAATAATCTGCAAAACGTTGAGTCGTGGGTTGAGCGAGGAGTTTGGATCCTGAAATACCACCTGAATGCGATGACGAATAGGTAACAGCTGGCGGCGATTTAAATTTTGCAGTGGCTGACCGTCAAAGATGATGCTGCCCTGAGAATTAATCAGTCGCAGCAGCGCCAGTCCCGTCGTACTTTTCCCGGAACCGGACTCGCCCACTAAACCCAGTGTTTCACCCGCTCGTAGCGTAAAACTGATGTTTTTCACCACCACATTATGATCCACAATGCGCTTCAAAATCCCTTTGCGAATGGGGAAGGCAACCTGAAGCTGTTCAACATCCAGCAACGTTGAGGCAGGTTCTGGCAACGGCACTGGATCGCCTGACGGTTCACTGTTGAGTAGCTTTTGTGTGTAAGGATGAGTGGGTGAGGCAAATAGCGTAGCGGCGTAATTTTGCTCGACACAGCGACCGTTTTGCATTACCGCCACGCGGTGGGCCAGTTTTCTGACAATGCTGAGGTTATGAGTAATAAACAGCATGCCCATATTCAGCTCGCCTTGCAGTTCGCGCAACAGCTGTAAAATCTGCGCCTGGACAGAGACGTCCAGTGCGGTGGTCGGTTCATCGGCAATTAATAATTCCGGTCGCGTTAACAGCGCCATCGCAATCATCACCCGCTGGCGTTCGCCGCCGGAGAGCTGATGCGGATAATCTGTCAGCCGTTTTGCCGCCTGGCGGATACCAACGCGATCAAGGCAGTTAAGAATTTCGCCTCGAGCCGCTTCCCGACGCATCCCGCGGTGGAGTGAAAGCACTTCATAAAGCTGTTTTTCCAGGGTATGCAATGGATTTAACGACACCATCGGCTCTTGAAAAATCATGGCGATCTTATTACCGCGTACACCGCGCAACGTTTGATCGCTGGCATGAAGCAGCGATTCGCCACGAAAACGAATATCGCCGGAGAGATATTCAACCGGCGGGGAAGGGAGCAGGCGTAAAATTGACAGCGCGGTAACGCTTTTGCCTGAACCTGACTCACCCACCAGCGCCAGCGTTTCGCCAGCCTCAATCTGTAGTGAAACATCATTGACTACTGTACGTACGGTTTGCTGATGGCGAAAACCCACCGACAAATCTTCAATCGCTAACAGAGTTTGCGTCATGCTACACCGCCTTATTAGGATCAAATGCGTCGCGGACGGCTTCACCAATAAAGATCAGCAAAGACAATAATATCGCCACCGACAAGAAGGCGGTGATCCCAAGCCACGGAGCCTGAAGGTTATTTTTCCCTTGTAACAGCAGTTCACCGAGTGACGGTGAACCGAGCTGCAGACCGAAGCCGAGGAAATCGAGTGAGGTCAGGGTGGTGATCGAACTACATAAAATAAACGGTAAAAAGGTGAGGGTCGCGACCATGGCATTAGGCAACATATGACGCAGGATGATACTGCGATCGCTGACGCCAAGCGCCTGCGCCGCACGAATGTAGTCGAAATTACGAGTACGTAAAAACTCCGCCCGCACCACGCCGACCAGACTCATCCAGCCAAACAAGACAGTAATTGCCAGCAGCCACCAGAAGTTAGGCTGTACGACGCTGGAAAGTAAAATAATCAAAAACAGCGTCGGCATCCCCGACCATACTTCAATAAAGCGTTGTCCCCAGAGATCGACTTTACCGCCGTAATAGCCTTGTAGCGCCCCCGCCAGCACGCCCATCACGCTGGAACAGAGAGTCAGCATCAGGCCAAACAGAACCGAGATCCGCGTGCCATAGAGAATGCGTGCCAGCACATCGCCGCCGTTGGCATCCGTTCCCAGCCAGTTTTGCCGGGAGGGTGGAGAAGGGAAGGGCTTATCGGTAGCAAAGTTGATACTGGTAGCACCAAAGCGAATCGGTGCCCACAGTACCCAGCCGTTATTTTCCAGCCGTTGTTTCAGCCACGGGTCCTGATAATCAGCCTGACTTGCCAGCGGGCCGCCAAAATCGCTTTCGCTGTAGTTTTTCAACAACGGGAAATACCAACTGCCGTCATAACGTACCAGCAACGGTTTATCGTTGGCGATAAGCTCAGAACACAAACTCAAACCAAACAAGACGAGGAAAATCCATAACGACCAGTAGCCGCGACGGTTATGACGAAAACGCGCCCAACGGGCCTGATTGACGGGGCTGAGTCGCGACATTAACGTCCCTCAAAATCAATACGCGGATCAACCAGCGTATAGCTGATATCACTGACAATATTCAGCAGCAGGCCAATCAGGGTGAAAATATACAAGGTACCAAACATTACAGGATAATCGCGCGAGACGGTCGCTTCGTAGCCCAGTAAGCCCAGACCATTGAGTGAAAACATCACCTCAATCAGCAGCGAGCCGGTAAAAAACATGCTGATAAACGTCGCCGGAAAACCGGCAATCACCAGCAGCATGGCGTTGCGGAACACATGTTTCCAGAGAATATTTTTTTCACTTACCCCTTTCGCACGCGCGGTCACCACGTATTGCTTGCGCACTTCATCAAGGAATGAGTTTTTTGTCAGTATGGTCAGCGCCGCAAAGCCACCAATCACCGTCGCCAGCACCGGCAGCGTGATATGCCACAGATAATCGGTGATTTTCTGATACCACGGCAGCGAATCAAAGTTAGCGGAAACCAGGCCGCGTAGAGGGAACAGGTCGAAATAGCTGCCGCCCGCGAAGAAGACAATCAGCAGGATGGCAAACAAAAAGGCCGGAATGGCGTAGCCGATAATGATAAATGCGCTACTCCAGACGTCAAAGCGGCTCCCATTATGAACAGCTTTGCGAATGCCTAACGGAATCGACACCAGATAGATAATCAGCGTGCTCCACAATCCGAGGGTGATGGAAACCGGCAGACTGTCTTTAATCAGCGTCAGCACCGAGGCGCTGCGAAACAGGCTATCACCAAAATCAAAGCGGATGTAGTCCCAGAGCATTTTGAAGTAACGTTCGTGGATCGGCTTATCAAAACCGTAGCGATGAGTGATCTCAGCGATCACTTCTGGATCTAATCCGCGTCCGCCACGGTAATTACTGTCGCTGATATTGCCGACACCCGTTTGCGCATGGCTGGCACGAACACCTTCACCGCCTGCGCCGGGTAATACTCCGGCATTACCAAACTCAATGGCGGCGATGGCCTGGTCGACCGGACCGCCAGGCGCAATTTGCACGATGAAAAAGTTGATGGTGATAATCGCCCATAATGTTGGGATCACCAGCAACAGACGGCGAATCAGGTAAGCGCCCATCTACTCTCCCTGTTGCCTGGCTGACGGCAGTTTGGCCGCTTTATTAACGTCATACCACCAGGTATCGATACCCAGTCTGTAAACAGGGCGTACAGCGGGTTGGGAGAATTTATCCCACCAGGCGAGACGGTCTTCCGCCATGTACCACATTGGCAGCATGTAATAATTCCACGTTAATACGCGATCCAGTGCTCGCCCCAACGGCAATAATTTTTCTTTATTTCCCTGCGCGGCAATAATTTGGTTGATCAGTGAGTCGATAACCGGGCTTTGCACGCCGGGGGCATTATAAGTGGAATTGATATATTCCGATGACCAGGAAATCTGTAAATCGGAACTGGGCCACGGCATCGCCCGCCATAGGCGCGGCATCATGTCATAGTCGCGACTGCGCATGCGGTTGGTGATTTGCGAGTTATCCACCTTGCGAATGTCCATGTTGATACCCAGCCGTTGCAGGCTGTGCTGGAACGGCAATACCCACTGACTATTGCTGCTTGCGGGAAGCAATAATTCAAAGCTGAGTGGCTGACCCGTTGTGGCATTAACGCGTTGCTGACCCTTCAGCACCCAGCCCGCTTCGTTGAGAAGTGTGTCGGCTTTTAACAGGTTGTCACGATCGTAGCCATCGCCTTTAGATACCGGCGGCTGGTAGATTTGTGTGAAGACTTCTGGCGGTAGATCTTTTTTCATTGGTGCCAGAAGCACCAGCTCCGCGGCGTCGGGGTAATTTCTGGCCGCGTATTCGGTATTCTGAAAATAACTGTTTGTGCGACTCCAGGCGTTGTAAAACAACGCCTTGTTCATCCATTCAAAGTCAAAGGCGAGAGTGATTGCTTCCCGGACCCGGCGATCGCTGAATACCGGACGTTGGATATTAAACGCCAGCCAGCGCGTATCCTGGGCTGATTCGTTCTTTTGCTCATCTTTGATGATGTATTTTTTATCGAAATTTTTACCGGTATAACGCGTGGCCCAGTTTTTAGCGTCGTTTTCCATACGCAAATCAAAGGCACCTGCTTTAAACGCTTCAAAGGCGACATTATCATCGAGGTAATAATCGTAGCGAATGGTGTCGAAATTCCAGCGTCCACGGTTTACCGGTAAGTTTGCTGCCCAGTAATCTTTCACACGGGAATAGACAATATTTTGCCCCATTTTCCAGGACGTAACGCGGTACGGACCACTGGCAAGCGGAGGCGTGGCGAGCGGGTCGCTAAGTTTGTGATCCTTCCAGTACTTTTCTGGAAATACCGGCAGCGAAAACAGACTCAGCATATCTTCTTTGCCGGGTTTAGCTAACTCAATGCGCACGGTTAACGGTGCAATGGCTTTGACGGTGGTGCCTTTGTAGACCAGACGAAATTGCGGCACGCCTTCGGTCATAAATTTTTGAAAAGTAAACTCTACATCGCGGGCAGTAATGGGCGAACCATCATGAAAACGGGCGCGCGGATTAATAGCGACCTCCACCCAGGAATAATCGTCAGCATAGCGTGCACTTTCAGCAATCAGCGGGTAATAACTGCCTGGTTCGTCATCGGAAGTCGTAAATAGCGTGTCGTACAACTGCTCGGTGCGTGCGCCCGGGTTGCCGCGCAGTGCATAGCGGTTGAAATTATCGAAGGTACCGAGGGCTGACAACGTTATCTGCCCACCTTTTGGCGCGGCGGGGTTCACATAATCAAAATGGTTGAAATTAAATGCGTACCGGGGTTCGCCCAGCACGGCAAAGGCATAGCTTTCCTTGATAGCCTGCGCCTGCGCACCGAAGGTGAACAGGGCGATAAACAGCAGCAGTATGCGCACAATCATCTGCAACGGATTTCCTTTTACTCATCATTAGCCGCAATCCGGCATGCTTTCACTATGAATAATAAGGGACGTAAGCACACCTTACCACTGCGGCGTATACGGTTTCTTCAGCCAGCGAACAAAATCGTCCAGCGGTAACGGGCGACTAATCCAGTAGCCTTGCATGAAATTAACGCCGCGTTCGCTTAGCCATCGCGCCTGTTCCGGCGTTTCGACCCCTTCAGCAACCGTCAGCATATTGAGGCGTTTCGCCAGCGTCAGCACCGCGTCAAGTACGGGTGAAGTGATCGTTTCCGTACCGATGGCGTTGATAAATCCACGGTCAATTTTCAGATAATCGAGCGTAAAACGCTCAAGATAGATAAGCGCGCTGTGCCCGGTGCCGAAGTCATCAATAGCAATTTCTACGCCGACCGAGTGCAGCCAGGCGAAGAGTTGTGTGGCTTCTTGCTCTTTCAGCATATCGCGCTCGGTAATTTCCAGCACAATCTGGAAATGGTGTGCGGGCAGGGAAGTGAGCAGTTTCTGGATATCTGCTTTAAAGCTTTCGCTGTGCAGATGGTCCGGCGCAATGTTAATACCAAATTTGACGCCTACTGGCAGCACTTTTTCTAATTCTGCGGCATCGCGGGCAATTAACTCAAACAGGTGCTGAGTCAGCGGCACAATCATCTTTTGCGATTCGGCAAAGTTAATGAAGGCATCCGGGGGAATTTCTCCCGCGACAGGATGCCGCCAGCGTAGCAGTACTTCCAGGCCCGTTACTCGCAAAGCTTGTGTATCCACCACCGGTTGATACGCCACGTAAAATTGTTCGCGCTTGATGGCGGTCATGATTTCTCTGCCGGGGCGCATACGTACGCTCATCAGGTAATAGCAGAGCAGGCCAACGACAGTTCCACTCATGCCGCCCAGTAAAAATGCGTACCACACATCGTTCCATGTCCAGTCATCCGCATAAAGCCGAACGGTCAGAGGAATGCCCGCAATTTTAGTTTCACGGACCGGCATGTCGGTTAATTCATTAACGTTCATCAAACGTGAAGAAAAGGTAGATAGCGCAGTATTGCCAATAATGAGGGCGACGCCATCGTAATCTTCCTGCCGTGAACTATAAAAGAGAGAAGGCGTCAGGTTGAGATTCAGAGCGGCAAACACACCGCTATTTTTCAGCAAAGGGTTGCGATACCAGATGACGATTGCGGGTTTGTTCGGCACCATCGGCGTGCCGGGTAAGATCGCCATATCGACGTTTTTATTAATGTCGAGTGCCGGAATCAATTCATTGAGTGGAATGTCCATCTCACCAGTCGCAGATGAACAGAATGTTTTTTTATCTTTCACCAGCACAAACGTACGGACATTCATGCTAAACGCCGCGCGAGCGGTCAGTTCGGGGTTAGCCTGCTGGCAGGTATCTAAGGTCAGCGGCTGAAGCCGGTCAGTAGTGGATTTCAGGTCGGCAAAATAGGTATCGAGATACTTTTGTACGTCGATAATCAGTGTGTCGTATTTGACTTCGTGCTTATGCCAGGCCACTAAAAACTGAAGGCAGCTAACCAGTATCGCAATCATCACGCCCGCTACAATGCAGGTAAGCAGGAGCTTACGTCCAGAATTGGGAGCGCGTATGAACATGATTCCGTTAATTTCCTGAAATTACGACAACATTTAAAAGATAACAATGACCGGACTATAGCCTGGATCAAGACGCGGAAACATCATTTTCTCTGATGAATGAAAACAAAAAAGCACTGCCTAAGCAGTGCTTTCAGTTAACTCGTTAGGATAGCCAAGGGATTGCATCCAAACGGTTTATTAGCTGCGGCTGAGAACTCGGCGTGCTTCGTTGTAACGCTTCTTCCAGTACGGTTCATTCATGCTGGAAATAATAACACCACTGCTGGTGGAAGCATGGACAAACTGATTGTTGCCGATATAAATACCGACATGGCGTCCCGTTGAACCGGCACGGAACAGAACTAAATCACCCGTACGCAAATTACTGCGGGAAACAGATTTACCCATTTCCTGCTGTTCGTAAGTCGAACGCGGAAGTTCTAAGCCAAATTGCTCACGGAATGTACGCTGTACGAAACCAGAACAATCGATACCTTTTTTAGTGCTGCCGCCCAGACGATAACGTACGCCTTTCCAGTCAGCATACTGATCCATAATTCGCGATTTTACGTCGACATTACGAACCAGGTTTTCAAATTCATCCTGAGAAGCTTGCAGTGATGATGTTTCACTACCCACTGCACGTGTCTCAGGATGCATATTCTTTGCGGTGTTATTTGCACTACATGCAGAAAGCAGAACCGCTACTGCAATCGCGGGAATCCCGCGCAAGATATATCTCAAAATCGGTTGAGATTTGACCATGTTGTTTGTTTTCCCTTGAAGTCCTTAACGATAAATATCGTTATAAAAAAATGCCAAGCGACACGAGACTAATTACCTGGGCATGTTGAAACAATTCCTTAAGGCCAAATCTGTGGACTAACGCACAAAATTATATGCTGTGAGGATAATCTACCGCCGAGGCAAAACGAGTTCGAGATTACCCGATTGGTGCGGTCTTGGCGAGCGGTTTTACATGATTTTTTATAAGAAAAAGTGATACAGAAAGTTAATAAGCGGGATTGGTCAATTAAAGTACGATTGAGTGAAACGCATGCAATCCATTCATTTACTTAGAGAATGATTTTTGCGTTCGATAGATGAAAGCACGGTGCGCATCATCAGGATTATCCTCACTATAAAAATAAACCTGATGATGTTAATTACTGTGAGTTATTTGTTTTGGAAATGTTTGTTTTTTCCCGGTAGTGATTTGTCAAAAAAGGTGATTAATCGATCACTTAATGGCGTCAGCAACACCCAGGGCAAACCGATCAATATCACGGTCATCGAACCGACAATGATGTCAGTAAACCAGTGTGCGCCAATCATTACTCTGGGAAACGCAAAAACCACAAAAATAATAAGGGCGATAAGACCTGCAACTTTACCGAAATAACGCCACATGAATGCCGAAAAAATAAGCAGCATCATGCCGTGATCGCCGGGAAAGCTATCTCGTGAGGCATCTTTCGTGGGGACAGAGAGCAGTTCGCTGACGCGGTTAATATTAGTAAACGTCAATGTTGGGCTGGCCCGTTTTACAGGAATTAATGCCTGACCCAGCTGGTTTAATACCACTGCAGTTAATAGCATTACCAGACCAATAATCACGATACGTCGTCTGCCTGGGGCGTTTTCTTTCAGCCAGAAACTCAGCATCAACATTCCCATCGCCAGCAGAGAACAACCGTCGAAAGCGCGATTGTTGGTCAATGCAACCAGCCATAAAAAGGCCTTACTTTCGACCAGTTTCTGATTAAAGAAATAAAAAATATCCGCATCAATCGGCAACCATAATCCATGATTAACGGGAATATACCAGGAAAGAAACAGCGCGAGGCTGACAATATTCAACAACACTATTTGCGGCAAATTTTTAATCATATTTTCTCTAATTATCTTACTGAAAAACGCAGGCAACCTTACGCGGTAGTCGCTAAACGAAGCTTCAACAGCGCGCTCTGCAAGGCATTCCAGTCAGCTTCGCTGCTGGAAATCAGCTCAATACGGCTGTCCGGTGGCGCAACGTTTTGCGTTTCAATGTGCAGGTCATCGCCCTGACGGTTGATTCGTACCAGCCCTTCGGGAATACGCAGCACGCCTTTGACGCGTTCCACCGGTGCAAGTCGCGCCCATTCCAGAATGCCAATGGTGTCGAATACCGTATCAGCGTCGAATATCCAGCCGCAGGCCTGATATCCTTGCCCGCTGTTCAGACTGCGACGCCAGCGTTGATGCTCTGGCAGGCTTAACGCTGCTAACCCTTTTTTCACGACATGCTGATGAGAATGCGCGGCGCTGGCGGGCAACTCGGCTAAATTGCGACGCGGCAAATCCAGAAGATGACCGTCAACTTTCCCATGCTCACTGTGAATTAATTGTCGATCGCCACCATTTTGCTGCCACCAACGCTGTAGCGCTTGCTCACTTTCGGGCGTCGCACGGTCGGATTTATTGGCGACAATGATGTCTGCGGCAGCCAGCTGGTCACGGAAGTTTTCATTGCTGGCGCTTTTTTCGTCCAGCAGCAAGCGTGGATCGAGAATGCACAAGGTGGCGCGCAGATCTATCCACGGTTCATAGACTGGTGCGGTTAACAGATCGAGGATCTGTTTCGGATGGCCCAGCCCGGTCGGCTCTATCAACAAGCGGTCTGGTTTTCCCTGACGCAGTAAGGTATTCAACCCTACCTGCATGGGTAAACCATTAACGCAGCACATGCAGCCGCCGGGGATCTCTTTCAGCAATGCGCCGCTATCGGCGAGCAAAGCACCATCAATTCCGACTTCCCCAAATTCATTAACCAGTACCGCCCATTTTTCGTTGGGATCTTTATGGGCTAACAGATGAAGAATCGACGTGGTTTTCCCGCTGCCGAGAAAACCGGTGATGAGGTTGGTCCTGGTCACAACGGCTCCGCAATACTCTGGTAAGTTAACTGAGCGTTAATCCTGGCTAAAAAAGGCAGAAAAGAGAAGGGGAGAGCGGACGAAGGTGAGCTTCATCCGCTTTAACCGCAGAAATCGTTAAATTTTGAGGGTGTTTAATAGCGCCTGATGTGCGCCGAATTGTACGATTTGTTGCCAGGCTTGTTCGATGGCCTGCACAAAATGCGGGTTATCTGGCAGATCATCACCGAAAACTTCACGCAGGGAAAGCAGGGCGGTTACGCGTTGTTCACTGCTGCTGCCCGCAACAAGTTCGCGAATTTTATCGCTAAGCGGATCGCGAACATCAATGGCATTTCCGGCATCATCAACGCCGCTGACGTAACGCATCCAGCCAGCAACGCCTAATGCCAGCAACGACCAGTCCGTTTCGCGCCCCAGATGTATGCGAATACCTGCCAGCATACGTTGCGGTAATTTCTGGCTACCATCCATTGCGATTTGCCAGGTCTTATGTTTCAGCGCCGGATTAGCAAAACGTGCAATTAACTTGTCCGCATATTGGGTAATGACTCCAACTTATTGATAGTGTTTTATGTTCAGATAATGCCCGATGACTTTGTCATGCAGCTCCACCGATTTTGAGAACGACAGCGACTTCCGTCCCAGCCGTGCCAGGTGCTGCCTCAGATTCAGGTTATGCCGCTCAATTCGCTGCGTATATCGCTTGCTGATTACGTGCAGCTTTCCCTTCAGGCGGGATTCATACAGTGGCCAGCCATCCGTCATCCATATCACCACGTCAAAGGGTGACAGCAAGCTCATAAGACGCCCCAGCGTCGCCATAGTGCGTTCACCGAATACGTGCGCAACAACCGTCTTCCGGAGCCTGTCATACGCGTAAA
>NZ_MDGW01000507.1:0-358 GCF_001712525.1 Shigella sp. FC1661 | reverse complement strand
ACATAAATAAACGGGAACTTCAGTTTTTACCTTTTAATTCATGCAATTGCGATGAAAATCGCGGTTGCGTATGGTGTATGACCATTTTGAGGTTGAAAAATAATCAACCATGGAGGGTGATTTACGCAGGTTAAGGGGAGATCGTGACAAAAAAAAGCGTTCCTCACTGTATCGTTCATGCCTGCATGAACGGGTTATTCTTCCTGACTACAGAATTACATCGCTCCTTCAGTTCATACAACACTTTTACAACACTCCTTTGACCTGCCCCCACGATTAGATACAACACTCAGTTAGTAACGTCGGAATCTTCATTCTCAGAATGACCCTTTCTCCAGCCCGCTGCAAATTCAGACGG
>NZ_MDGW01000506.1:0-361 GCF_001712525.1 Shigella sp. FC1661 | reverse complement strand
CGGCCGGTTTCGGGCGCATATTGCCATCACGGCAGCCTGACGCCCGTTTTCACCTTACTTCCGGTTACGCCACCAGCCGACAATCGCTGCGGTAATAATCCCCGCCAGGATCGGTGCTGCCAGGTCGTGCCAGAAAATCATGGCAAACTTCGCGAGCGTCATATAGCCGCCTTGTTGTAATGACAACATTTTGCGGCTATTCTTGAATTGTTGATGGTTCAAGATTAGCCCCCGTTCTGTTGTCAGGTTTTACCTCTCAACGTGCGGGGGTTTTCTCTTTCCAGCAACCAATGCCACCAGGGATAAAGCCCCCGCAACATTGCGCCTCACCGGATAATTCCGGCTTGGTGTGGATACTACG
>NZ_MDGW01000505.1:0-373 GCF_001712525.1 Shigella sp. FC1661 | reverse complement strand
GTAGCTGAACAGGAGGGACAGCTGATAGAAACAGAAGCCACTGGAGCACCTCAAAAACACCATCATACACTAAATCAGTAAGTTGGCAGCATCACCAGCCGCCCGCGTCGGTAAGCTCTCTGCGCCGCGCCAGCGCACCGTCCAGACCATCAAGCAGCCTGTTCAACAAAATGACGACTAGCGCCGCCAGATACCAGCCCAGCGCCAGAAACGGCAGAGCCAGCACGCCGATGGCAAATCCCACTAATGTTAAACCATCTGGCGTAATGCCCGGTGGTAATGACTCCAACTTACTGATAGTGTTTTATGTTCAGATAATGCCCGATGACCTTGTCATGCAGCTCCACCGATTTTGAGAACGACAGTGACTTCC
>NZ_MDGW01000504.1:0-375 GCF_001712525.1 Shigella sp. FC1661 | reverse complement strand
TCTGAGGGGGCATGCTGTACCCGGTCGTAATAACCGCTCCTGGATACACCAGGTACCCGACACATCGCTTCAACAGGGAATTGTTGTCGCCATTGTTCGACTAACGCGTATTTTTCAGCGACTCCTGGGCAAAATACGCTGTTGCTTTTTTTAATATATCTCGCTCAAGTCGTGCTTCATTTAAAGCCTTACGCAGTTGCATAACTTCAGATTCCAGCTCAGCCACTGTGCGGGAGCCTGGTGTATTGAGCCCTTTTCTTGCGGCGGTAACCCATTGTCCTAAAGTGCCTTCAGGAACAGATAATCGGGAAGCGCCTTCACTGATCGAAAGCTGATTTTCAGGAACCGTTTTGACGGCTTCGGCTTTAAACTCCG
>NZ_MDGW01000503.1:0-380 GCF_001712525.1 Shigella sp. FC1661 | reverse complement strand
CGCCACCGCTATTATGACCCGCTGCAGGGGCGGTATATCACTCAGGATCCGATTGGGCTGAAGGGGGGATGGAATTTTTATCAGTATCCGTTGAATCCGATCTCAGAGATAGACCCACAAGGGTTAAATCCGTTAATTCTTGGTGTTGTAGCACTGATGAGTTGCGGTTTGTTTTCATCAGGTGGGGTTATCCAAAGTGGGCAACAACGCAGAGATCAATATGGACGTAAAGTTAATCCAGAAGCCGACAAATTAACAGATGAACATAAGTCAGGTGTAAATCCTGGTAATGCTGCCAACTTACTGATTTAGTGTATGATGGTGATTTTAAGGTGCTTGCGTGGCTTCCATTTCCATCAGATGTCCTTCCTGCTCCGCTA
>NZ_MDGW01000502.1:0-382 GCF_001712525.1 Shigella sp. FC1661 | reverse complement strand
TCTGAGGGGGCATGCTGTACCCGGTCGTAATAACCGCTCCTGGATACACCAGGTACCCGACACATCGCTTCAACAGGGAATTGTTGTCGCCATTGTTCGACTAACGCGTATTTTTCAGCGACTCCTGGGCAAAATACGCTGTTGCTTTTTTTAATATATCTCGCTCAAGTCGTGCTTCATTTAAAGCCTTACGCAGTTGCATAACTTCAGATTCCAGCTCAGCCACTGTGCGGGAGCCTGGTGTATTGAGCCCTTTTCTTGCGGCGGTAACCCATTGTCCTAAAGTAAGCGTCAACGGAGCACCGTATTGACGCTTATTTATTGGTGAGTGCTACGTTCCATGGCAGGAGTTCGTCAACACGGTTGGAAGGCCATTCCGGCA
>NZ_MDGW01000501.1:0-383 GCF_001712525.1 Shigella sp. FC1661 | reverse complement strand
CCATTATACGATGCCCGCATATGGTGCCGACTACCGGAATCGAACTGGTGACCTACTGATTACAAGTCAGTTGCTCTGCCTGCTGAGCTAAGTCGGCGCTGGCCCACCACCGAGGACTCGAACCTCGCACCGTCAACTTAGAAGGTTGATGCTCTATCCGGATGAGCTAGTGGTGGTTGGTGGCCCTTGCTGGACTTGAACCAGCGACCTGGCGATTATGAGTCGCTCGCTCTGACCAACTGAGCTAAAGGGCCGGAGGCAGAATAATAACCATATGTCATCACATCTGCAAACTCATCTGACCACCAGCACGTTTAACGTCCTGTGCCGTTTTTCAGGTATAAAAAAACCCGCATAAAGCGGGCTCTTTCAAATGTCCATGT
>NZ_MDGW01000500.1:0-387 GCF_001712525.1 Shigella sp. FC1661 | reverse complement strand
GCGCCGACTTAGCTCAGCAGGCAGAGCAACTGACTTGTAATCAGTAGGTCACCAGTTCGATTCCGGTAGTCGGCACCATATGCGGGCATCGTATAATGGTTATTACCTCAGCCTTCCAAGCTGATGATGCGGGTTCGATTCCTGAAGTGGCACACTGAATTTGGCCACCTGAACAGAGGTGATATGCTCACCTCAGAACAACACAGGTGCTCCAATGAAAAAAAGAAATTTTAGCGCAGAGTTTAAACGCGAATCCGCTCAACTGGTTGTTGACCAGAAATACACGGTGGCAGATGCCGCCAAAGCTATGGATGTTGGCCTTTCCACAATGACAAGATGGGTCAAACAACTGCGTGATGAGCGTCAGGGCAAAACACCAAAAGCCTC
>NZ_MDGW01000499.1:0-389 GCF_001712525.1 Shigella sp. FC1661 | reverse complement strand
CGTTCATTTCTCGTTATTTGTCATGCTGGCCGGGCGCAGATGCGTTGCATCTGTTGCCAGCCTTCTCCTGCAGGCTTCAATAACCCACGCTGAAAAGTTTCCTGAACCTTTCAGATCAAGAGCGATGTTAATTTGTTCAATCATCTGGTTTGGAAATCGGATGTTGCGGGTTGTTGTTCTGCGGGTTCTGTTCTTTGATGACATAATGTTTCCCCATATTCAGTGTTGCTGATTTGTATTATCTGAAGTTGCTTTTACGTTAATTTGATGCAGATCAATCAATACGATAGTAAGGCAGTATGACTTTCCGTGAGACAGATGCTGGCCAACGTGGGATATTTAACGCGGGTTAACATCGTTGTCAGAGCCGCATGGGTGAGCTGTTGCTA
>NZ_MDGW01000498.1:0-391 GCF_001712525.1 Shigella sp. FC1661 | reverse complement strand
TCTTACGATTCATCATCGTGTTGCGAAAATTTGAGAGACTCACGAACAACTTTCGTTGTTCAGTGTTTCAATTTTCAGCTTGATCCAGATTTTTAAAGAGCAAATATCTCAAACATCACCCGAAGATGAGTTTTGAGATATTAAGGCAGGTGACTTTCACTCACAAACCAGCAAGTGGCGTCCCCTAGGGGATTCGAACCCCTGTTACCGCCGTGAAAGGGCGGTGTCCTGGGCCTCTAGACGAAGGGGACGTATCAGTCTGCTTCGCAAGACGCCTTGCTTTTCACTTTCTATCAGACAATCTGTGTGAGCACTGCAAAGTACGCTTCTTTAAGGTAAGGAGGTGATCCAACCGCAGGTTCCCCTACGGTTACCTTGTTACGACTTCACC
>NZ_MDGW01000508.1:0-22882 GCF_001712525.1 Shigella sp. FC1661 | reverse complement strand
GCCATTCATGGCCATATCAATAATTTTCTGGTGCGTACCGGGTTGAGAAGCGGTGTAAGTGAACTGCAGTTGCCATGTTTTACGGCAGTGAGAGCAGAGATAGCGCTGATGTCCGGCAGTGCTTTTGCCGTTACGCACCACCCCGTCAGTAGCTGAACAGGAGGGACAGCTGATAGAAACAGAAGCCACTGGAGCACCTCAAAAACACCATCATACACTAAATCAGTAAGTTGGCAGCATCACCCGCTCTCCGGTGGTAATCAGCAAAAGGTGATTATTGGTCGCTGGCTACTAACGCAACCAGAAATATTAATGCTCGATGAACCGACGCGCGGTATTGATGTCGGGGCGAAGTTTGAAATTTATCAGTTAATTGCCGAACTGGCGAAGAAAGGCAAAGGGATTATTATTATCTCCTCTGAAATGCCTGAGTTGTTAGGGATAACAGACCGTATTCTGGTCATGAGCAACGGTCTCGTTTCCGGAATTGTCGACACAAAAACAACAACGCAAAACGAAATTCTGCGTCTTGCGTCTTTGCACCTTTAAGATTAGGGGCTTCCCATGAGTGCGTTAAATAAGAAAAGTTTTCTTACTTACCTGAAAGAGGGCGGTATTTACGTCGTTCTTTTAGTTTTGCTGGCGATTATTATTTTCCAGGACCCAACATTTTTAAGTCTGTTGAACTTAAGTAATATTCTCACCCAGTCATCGGTGCGTATTATTATCGCGCTCGGTGTGGCAGGGTTAATTGTCACCCAGGGGACCGACCTTTCTGCGGGGCGTCAAGTAGGGCTGGCGGCAGTGGTGGCAGCGACATTATTGCAGTCCATGGATAACGCCAACAAAGTGTTCCCGGAAATGGCGACGATGCCGATTGCGCTGGTTATTCTGATTGTCTGTGCCATTGGTGCGGTGATCGGTTTGATCAACGGTCTGATTATCGCTTATCTCAACGTGACGCCGTTCATTACCACGCTCGGCACGATGATCATCGTCTATGGCATCAACTCGCTCTATTACGACTTTGTCGGGGCGTCGCCAATTTCTGGTTTTGACAGTGGCTTCTCTACCTTTGCTCAGGGCTTTGTCGCGCTGGGGAGTTTCCGTCTCTCTTACATCACCTTCTACGCGTTGATTGCGGTGGCGTTCGTCTGGGTGTTGTGGAACAAAACCCGCTTCGGTAAGAACATTTTTGCCATTGGCGGTAACCCGGAAGCGGCAAAAGTATCTGGTGTCAACGTCGGCCTGAACCTGCTGATGATCTACGCGTTGTCTGGTGTGTTCTATGCCTTCGGCGGGATGTTAGAAGCCGGACGTATCGGCTCTGCCACCAACAACCTCGGCTTTATGTATGAACTGGATGCTATCGCGGCGTGCGTGGTAGGCGGTGTATCGTTCAGCGGCGGTGTGGGGACGGTGATTGGCGTGGTGACCGGGGTAATTATTTTTACCGTCATCAACTATGGCCTGACGTATATCGGCGTAAACCCATACTGGCAGTACATCATCAAAGGGGCGATTATTATCTTCGCCGTAGCGCTGGATTCACTGAAATACGCGCGTAAGAAGTGAAATGATTGTGGTCCGCATTCGGTCATAAACGCACATAACATCATGATCTGTGTGGTTTTGTAGGCCGGATAAGGCGTTCAAGCCGCATCCGGCGACAGGAACCAAATGCCGGATGCGTCTCTGGTTTTACAACGTTACCGGGTGTTCTTTCTCTCCCTTCTTAAACTTCACTTCTCCGAGATCAATACAACCCACCGGGCAGACGTGGCCACAAAGCAGACAACCCACACATTTCTCGGTATTACAATGCGGTGTGCGGGTTTTCTCGCTCCATTCCATCGCCTGGTGACCGCCGTCGTAACAGGAAATATAACAGCGTCCACAGCCAACACATTTATCAAGATTGATACGGGGATAGACAATATAACTGCGGTCTAAATCTTCCGCCGGGACAATATTGTTATTCGCCAGACCTACCATCTCCTGCAACGAATCAAATCCCTGATCGGCGAGATAATGCGACAACCCGCTCGCCATATCTTCTACGATGCGATAGCCGTACTGCATAATGCCGGTGGTGACCTGTAACGTTGCTGCGCCGAGCAATAAAAACTCCGCCGCATCCTCCCAGGTTTCAATGCCGCCGATACCGCTGATTGGGAAATCGCGCAGTTCTGGATGGGTGCGCATTTGCTGAATGAAGCGCAGGGCGATCGGTTTTACCGCTTTACCGGAATATCCGGAAATACTCGATTTTCCGTTAACGATCGGCATACCGATTTTCTGATTAAGATCGATATTGGTGATGGATTTAACGGTGTTAATCGCCGCAATGCCATCTGCGCCGCCGCGCTTCGCCGCCAGCGCCACTTCGCACATATCACCGATATTCGGCGTCATCTTCGCCAGCATTGGCAGCGTGGAACCCCGTTTCACTGCCCGACAATATTTTTCTACCAGCTCCGGGCTTTGCCCGACATCGCTACCCATCGCATGAGAAGTCATTTGCGGACAGGAGAAGTTACACTCGATCATATCCGCGCCAGCTTCTTGCACCAGGCGCGCCAGCTCCTCCCATTGCTGCTCATTTTCCCCCATGATCGAAGCGATCAATACTTTGTCCGGGTAATCTTCCTTCAGCCGACGCAGGGCGGCCAGATTCTCTTCCAACGGATGTTCAGCAATCTGCTCCATATTTTTGAAGCCGATAAAACCGGTATCTTCTTTCACCAGATGATCAAAACGCGGCGAGACTTCGTTGGCGGTAAAAAAGCCGATCGTTTTAAACACCACACCGCCCCAACCTGTGTCGTAGGCTTTGGCACACATCTCATAGCAGTTGCCTACCGGCGAAGAAGAGAGGCAGAACGGGTTGGGAAACTTCACGCCGCAAAAAGTAATCGAAAGATCTTTCGTTAACATGAGCAAGCTCCCTCTAAATAGTGATGAATCGCCTCGGCGGCTTCTTTCCCGGTTTTCACGGCATAGACCACGGTTTTGTCACCCTCAACAATATCGCCCGCAGCAAAGACTTGCGGATCGCGGGTCTGGTAATTTTGTGTATTGATAGTGTTACGCTGCGGCTCTAACTCCGCAAAGGCATCCAGTCTGGCATGCTGACCGACGGCGAGAATAATTTTATCTGCCGCCATCGTCAGTTCGCCCGGTAACCGTACATGCTTAAACGTGACTTTATTGCCTTCCACGGCTACTGGCGTGAATCCATCGATGATCGAAACGCCCAGCTCTTGGGCGCTGGTAAACTCTTTTTCGCTTGCCGGAAACTCATCTAACTCTTCACGCGCTACGCAAGTTACCGCCTGACAGCCGAGAACTTTCAGCGTGCTGGCTACGTCCATCGCGACATCACCGCCACCGATAATTAATGCGCTTTGTGGAATGCTGATATCGCCTTGCGCCTGTCGTACACGTTGCAGGAAGTCGACGGCAATCTCAACGTCGCTATGCTCAAACAGCGGTAGCCCGGAACCGCTTGATAACCCCACGGTGACCAGTACCGCGCGGTTTTCCGCTTTCAGTTGCTCCAGGGTGAGTGTTTTACCGATTTCGTTATTGCACTTAATGGTCACGCCCATTTTTTCAATACGGGCGATCTCTGCATCCAGCACTGATTGCGGTAACCGGAATTGCGGAATACCGTTACGCAACCAGCCACCGGGGTGCGCTTCTTTCTCATAAATCGTGACGTCATAACCCTGGTTTGTCAGTGTCACACTGGCCTGCAATCCGGCAGGACCTGCGCCAATAATCGCGACTTTGCCGAGCGTTTTAGTACCGGGCTGATATTTCCATCCCGGTTTGTTGTTCAAAATCAGTAACAAAACGCTGTAAGCGGCCGATATCAATGGGAGCATCAACACCGGCACGGGTACAACCGCTTTGACATAATTTCTCCGTCGGGCACACTCTGGCACAAACGGCACCGAGGGCATTATTTTCGCGAATTGTCTCGGCAGCGCCTTTAAAATTACGAAAGTAGATTGAGCGAATAAATTTCCCCGGATCGGTCTGTGCCGGGCAAGCCTGACTACAGGGAGCGTCATGACATAATAAACAGCGAGAGGCTTCTTTAATCGCCAGTAAAGGCGTAAAAGCCGGAGTGAGTTCATCCAGATAATTTTGTTGCGGCATGTGATCTTCCTTAATGCTATGAGTAATTAAGGCGAACGCTAAATAAATATTGCGTGCTGATATTAAGGCTATGCGCGTGGGGAAATTTAAACTGTGAAAGGATTCACAAATAGCTGCGGTTCAGAATGTTATATCCGCAGCTTATTGAGTGAAGTAATAATTATTCTCAATAATTAACAGAAAAGAGAAAATATTAACGATAGAAAATAAGATAAACAATCATGCCGATAGATAAAATCCCGAAGCCGATATATGCCACCATATAAGCGAAAAAGAGTCCGGGATTTTTTGCTCGCCAGACATACACCGGTTCCGGTGCATTTTTAACCCGTTTATCAATCGCGCCTGCGCGCCAGCCTTTCCATGCTTCGCGGAAACAAAATATCGGGATAAGGAAAAAAACGGCAACGACAAAAAACTGCTGTACATCCATAACTACTTTCCTTGTTTCTTTTGTAATTCAAGTAACTGTTCGGGTGTGACGGCGGGATACCCCTGCGCATCTTCCGGCACCTGGTGCATAGCCGGAATAGGGACCAGCGGCCCTAAAAAACGCGGTTCACGTTTAAAAATATAAAGGTCAGCCAGCGCACCGAAACGGGCGGCAAATTCGCGAATACGTACTGACAGCATATCTTTCGGTGACGGTACGGCATAACACTGAGCCTGAATCCCCATATGCAGCGCAATAAATAATGCCCGCTCACAGTGGAAACGTTGGGTGATAATAATGAAATCATTAGTATCGAAAACTTTGCGTGTACGCACTATGGAATCCAGCGTACGAAAGCCTGCGTAATCGAGAACAATATCTGATGGGGCGACACCAGCAGCGATTAAATCTTTGCGCATGGTCATCGGCTCATTATAACTTTGCAATGCGTTATCGCCGCTCAGTAATAGATAATTTACCTTACCGCTGTTATAGGCATTAATCGCTCCTTGAATGCGGTAGCGATAATACTGATTAATTACGCCAGTACGATAATATTTTGCTGTTCCGAGCACCACACCGACCTGGCGGTAGGGGAGATCCTGCAATTCGTCGTAGATATAAGGCGCGGTTTTCCAGCTCATCCAGCGATCGAGGCCGAGCACAGTCAACAGCAGCAAGCCGATAAGGACTAACAGGCTGAGGAACACGCGCTTTAACATGCAGGAGACTCGATCTAAGGGAAATTTCCATCAGGCTACTTTACCCGCTGGTTTTGCGCAAGAAACGGCAAACTGTTTGCCGGGATTTTCGACACCAGGAGAGGGCTGGCAAGCCGGACAAGGCGTTCACGCCGCATCCGGCACCAGGCTTAAGCGAGAAGCACGCGGTCGATACTGTGACAGCCGAGCGCTTTCAGCGTTGCGGAGGTGGCATCCCACTGAATCAACGGCGCATCGGCTTTTTCTGCCAGAACCGCGCGCTGGATATCCGGGTAATCATAACCCTTGAGATTCAACAGAATTAACGCTCCCTGCAACGGTGGCAGAGTCGGGTTGAATGCGGCGTTTTCAGCGTAGCTGCCGCTGAAAATACGACCGTCTTTACATTCCAGCGCGACACCGCTTGGCGACTTACTGTAAGGCATGTGCGAACGGTTTGCCGCCGCAATCGCCGCCTGAGAAAGCGCATCACCAGTCAGCGCATAGCCGTGATCCTGCTCGTCCATCAGCAGCGTTTTAATCTCCAGATCTTTCGGCCCAAAGGCATCCGGCAGATAGTCACGTAGCGCGTGTGCCTCGCGGCCCGGCAGATGAATACGCAGATCCAGACCGCTGTTCAGTTCATTCATAAACTGACGGCAGTGACCACAAGGCGTGTAGTTAACGGTGATGGCTGCAAGCGCTTTTTCACCACTCAACCAGGCGTGGCTGATCGCGCTTTGTTCGGCATGAACGGTTTGCTGCATTGTCGCACCAATAAATTCCATATTGGCACCAAAATACCAGGTTCCGCTCACACCGCGCGCAATTGCGCCAACATTAAAATTCGACAATGGCGTACGCGCACAGGCCGCCGCCAGCGGAAGTAGTGCGAATGCCAGCGCGTCTTCGTCCAGCCCCGTTGCGCTCTTCAGCGATGAGACTTGCTCCCCGGTCAACAAAGCGGGGAAGTACTTGTCTGCCAGAATAGGTTCCAGTGCAGATTGCAAGTTATCCGCAAGTTGGGCAAAAGCGGTTTGAAAACGTGGATGCATGGCGTTGCCTCATAATCATGTAATGGGATAATAGTTTACGAACCCGTTATGGCTTTATATGTGATCTGAATCTCATTAATTATGCAACGCGTGAAACTTACATCAAAAATGCGCGACGCATCGCAAATTTTAGCCCATTACTGCCAGAATAATCGGGAAAAGGAACGGTGCGATCAGCGAAGTAATTATCCCGCATAACACCAGCGCTAGCGAACTAAATGCACCTTCCTGATAATCCAGCTCGGCGCAGCGCGCTGTACCGAGGGCGTGCGAGGCAGTCCCCATTGCCAGACCGCGCGCAGCTTTGGTACGAATACGCATCGCATTAAGCAATGTATGGCCAAATACCGCGCCGAGGATGCCGACGAAAATCACGCAAACTGCGCTGATTGCCGGAATACCGCCAATACTGCCGCCAACCGCCATTGCAATAGGCGTGGTGACTGATTTCGGCAGGATTGACGCGGCGATTTCCGGTGAAGCGCCCATCAACAATGCCACGGAAGTCCCCGTCACCATCGCAACCACGCTGCCGATAAAACAGATGGTGATGATCGATTTCCAGCGCGCGCGGATCTGGTGTAGCTGCTCATATAAAGGATAGGCCAGCGCGACGACCGCCGGTTGCAGCAGATCGTTTAGCACTTCGCTACCTTTAAAGTAACTGTCGTAAGAGATGCCGGTCAGCATTAAAAAAGGAATGATCACCACCATTGCTACCAGCAACGGGTTAAGCAGGGGAAACTTATACCGTGCCGCCAGTTTGCGGGCGGCAAAAAAGACAATCAACGTCAGCGGTAATGACCACCAGATATTCGCCATCATTCTTCTGATCCTTTCTGACCTACGACTTTACGTTCGCCGTGTACCAGTTGTGAACTCCAGCTCACCACCAGAAAAACCACCAGCGTACTGACAGCACAGGAAACCACTACCGGGCCAAACTGCGCGCGGAGCAAATCAAAATATTGCATGACGCCTACGCCAATCGGCACAAACAATAGCGCCATATAGCGAATCAGTACGTAGCACCCCGGATTGACCCATTTTGCCGGAAGAATTTGCAAGGCCAGCAGGACAAACAGGATCAGCATCCCGATGATGCTGCCCGGAATGGTTACCGGTAGCAGGGAAGCAATGAAAATGCCTGCATACAGGCAGGCATAAATCAGGACGAAAGCGCGTAAATATTGCCAGATAATGTTCAGTGTCTTACTCATAATCAACACCCCAGATGAGATGGATTCATCATACAATTAATTCGTAAAACGTGCTACCGATCACATTAAGAAATCAGCGCTTATTTTTTCGCTCCCCGGCATTACGCAATGCGCAACGAACTCAGGCATACATCAAGCATAGAGAGGGATTACAGTTTGCAGCAATCCCTCTTTGCAGACCTTTAATCCGTTGACCATAGGCGCTAACATGGCGCCTCATTTTTTTGCGGGTGAAGATATGCGTGTGTTACTGGCTCCGATGGAGGGTGTGCTTGCTCCGATGGAGGGAGTGCTTGACTCTCTGGTGCGTGAATTGCTGACCGAAGTTAACGACTACGATCTGTGCATCACCGAGTTTGTCCGCGTGGTGGATCAACTGCTGCCGGTAAAAGTTTTTCATCGCATTTGCCCTGAGCTACAAAACGCCAGCCGGACACCATCCGGTACGCTGGTGCGCGTGCAGTTGTTGGGTCAGTTCCCACAATGGCTGGCAGAGAACGCCGCCCGTGCGGTGGAATTAGGTTCCTGGGGCGTGGATCTCAATTGCGGTTGCCCGTCGAAAACGGTCAACGGTAGCGGTGGTGGGGCGACGTTACTCAAAGATCCTGAACTCATCTACCAGGGTGCAAAAGCGATGCGTGAAGCTGTACCGGCGCATTTGCCCGTCAGCGTGAAAGTGCGTCTGGGCTGGGACAGCGGTGAGAAGAAGTTTGAAATCGCCGATGCGGTTCAACAGGCTGGTGCTACGGAGCTGGTGGTGCATGGACGGACAAAAGAGCAGGGTTACCGCGCGGAGCATATTGACTGGCAGGCGATTGGCGAGATTCGCCAGCGGCTGAATATTCCGGTGATTGCCAACGGCGAAATCTGGGACTGGCAGAGTGCGCAACAATGCATGGCGATCAGCGGCTGCGACGCAGGATTGGTCGCGGGGCGCTCAATATTCCCAACCTGAGCCGGGTGGTAAAATATAACGAACCGCGAATGCCGTGGCCGGAGGTGGTTGCTTTGCTGCAAAAATATACCCGTCTGGAAAAGCAGGGCGATACCGGGTTATATCACGTAGCGCGGATTAAACAGTGGTTGAGTTATTTGCGTAAAGAATACGATGAAGCAACAGAATTATTTCAGCATGTTCGGGTGTTGAATAATTCCCATGATATTGCAAGGGCTATTCAGGCAATTGATATCGATAAGCTGCGATAATAGTGGAATCGCAGCTTATCAGAGACAATGAATCGCTTATTCAGCTTCATCATCTTGTTGCGCTCCTTTCATGAACTAAGCCACATATTGCCACTGGCGCAAGGTGCGCGCAGAGGGAGGACAATCGCCTCCTCCCCCTGCACCCCCGGGCTCTGGCGAACAAAATCGCCGCTGCGCGGTACCTTCAGCTTATCCCCTTCGGCTACCGGGTCGGGCGCGAGGTAACGTCCTTGTAAGACGCGCCCTCAGCCCACATCCATGTGGGCTGCCCCGGCCTTCGGGGAACGCTTCAGCGATTTTGACGCCACCAACACCGGAGCTGTTTGCAAATCAAGTACACAAAATATCTAGTTCCTGACCTGACAACTTATATGCCATATCTGATTTTTAAAATATCATCTTAAATACGCCAGTCACCACCAGTAGCCCAATCAGGAAAATAATCAATACAGCCCAGAGTATAATTTTCATTGGCGTTCCTTTATTTGTGAGTGCTGAATAAGTATAGGAAAAAACGAAGCCCTTCGCTGTCATTTATAAGTGATTAAGATAAATCGGAGAATATCATTCACTTAGTCTATATTTTTCTGGGTATGTCGTTTTATTGCTACTGATGTATTGCCACGCGAAACTAAAAAATATATCGCAACACACGGTAATCTCCGCGCACCGTTTCTTACCTGATTATTCCCCCATGAATCGTGATTCCTTTTATCCAGCCATCGCCTGTTTTCCGCTGTTACTGATGCTGGCCGGGTGTGCGCCTATGCATGAAACCCGCCAGGCGTTAAGCCAGCAAACGCCCGCTGCACAAGTTGACACCGCATTACCCACGGCGCTGAAAAATGGTTGGCCAGACAGCCAATGGTGGCTGGAGTATCACGATAATCAGCTCACTTCATTAATTAACAATGCACTACAGAACGCACCGGATATGCAGGTGGCTGAACAGCGCATTCAGCTAGCTGAAGCCCAGGCGAAGGCAGTTGCCACTCAGGATGGTCCGCAGATCGACTTTTCGGCGGATATGGAGCGGCAAAAAATGTCGGCAGAAGGGCTAATGGGGCCGTTTGCTCTGAACGATCCGGCCGCAGGTACGACCGGTCCGTGGTACACCAACGGAACTTTTGGCTTAACGGCGGGCTGGCATCTCGATATCTGGGGAAAGAATCGGGCGGAGGTTACTGCCCGCCTGGGTACGGTTAAAGCACGGGCGGCGGAACGCGAGCAAACCCGCCAATTGCTGGCTGGCAGCGTAGCCCGCCTGTACTGGGAGTGGCAAACCCAGGCGGCGTTAAACACGGTCTTGCAGCAAATAGAAAAAGAGCAGAACACCATTATCGCGACCGATCGCCAGCTATATCAGAACGGGATTACTTCTTCAGTTGACGGTGTGGAAACCGATATTAATGCCAGCAAAACCCGGCAGCAGCTCAACGATGTCGCGGGGAAAATGAAAATTATTGAGGCACGGTTAAGCGCACTTACAAATCACCAGACAAAGTCATTGAAGCTTAAACCGGTCGCGTTGCCGAAAGTGGCAAGCCAGCTTCCTGATGAACTGGGGTACTCCTTACTGGCCCGGCGGGCAGATTTGCAGGCGGCGCACTGGTACGTTGAGTCATCGCTAAGCACCATTGATGCGGCAAAAGCGGCATTTTATCCTGACATCAACCTGATGGCCTTCCTGCAACAGGATGCGTTGCACTTAAGCGATCTGTTCCGTCATTCCGCGCAGCAAATGGGCGTTACGGCAGGCCTGACGCTACCTATTTTCGATAGTGGTCGTCTTAACGCCAATCTCGATATCGCAAAAGCCGAAAGCAACTTGTCTATCACCAGCTACAACAAAGCGGTGGTTGAAGCGGTGAATGACGTGGCGCGGGCAGCCAGTCAGGTTCAGACACTTGCGGAGAAAAACCAGCATCAGGCGCAAATTGAGCGCGATGCCTTGCGTGTGGTAGGTCTTGCGCAGGCGCGCTTTAACGCGGGCATCATTGCTGGTTCCCGCGTCAGCGAAGCCAGAATCCCCGCGCTGCGTGAGCGGGCCAATGGCCTGTTATTGCAAGGGCAGTGGCTGGATGCTTCCATTCAACTCACTGGTGCGTTGGGCGGGGGTTACAAACGCTGATGATATGCGCCTTCTATACTTAACGTTTATTCAGCGTTAAGTGGAGAACTCGATGGCACAGGTTGCGATTATTACCGCCTCCGATTCGGGGATCGGCAAAGAGTGCGCGTTATTACTGGCGCAGCAGGGGTTTGATATTGGTATTACCTGGCACTCAGATGAAGAAGGGGCAAAAGATACTGCGCGTGAGGTAGTTAGCCACGGCGTACGTGCGGAGATTGTGCAGCTGGATCTCGGTAAACTGCCAGAAGGTGCGCAGGCGCTGGAGAAACTCATTCAACGGCTGGGGCGTATTGATGTGCTGGTGAATAATGCGGGCGCAATGACCAAAGCGCCGTTTCTTGATATGGCTTTCGATGAGTGGCGCAAGATTTTTACCGTTGATGTCGATGGTGCATTTTTATGCTCACAAATTGCGGCCCGCCAGATGGTGAAACAAGGGCAGGGCGGTCGCATCATCAACATTACGTCGGTACATGAACATACGCCGCTGCCGGATGCCAGCGCCTACACAGCCGCTAAACATGCGCTCGGTGGGTTAACCAAAGCGATGGCGCTGGAGCTGGTCAGGCATAAGATTTTGGTGAACGCAGTCGCGCCTGGGGCGATCGCCACGCCAATGAATGGCATGGATGACAGCGACGTGAAGCCCGACGCGGAGCCTTCGATTCCTCTGCGGCGTTTTGGCGCAACGCATGAGATTGCCAGCCTGGTAGCGTGGCTGTGCTCAGAGGGCGCAAATTACACCACCGGGCAGTCGTTGATAGTGGATGGCGGCTTTATGTTGGCGAATCCGCAGTTCAACCCAGAATAGCGCAGTGAGGTGCGTGGTTATTTCAATGGGTAAAATTTTGGTAGGCATGATAAGACGCACAAGCGTCGCATCAGGCATGGTGCACCGGATGTCGGATGCGGCGCGAACGCCTTACCCAGGGCAATGGTTTTACGCCTGATGATCCGGCTTTTTCTTCCCGCGCCGTTTCAGCCACCAGCGCACGCCCACCACCAGAACCACGACCAGAATCAACCAGACCCAGTGCTTCAAATGCTGGTCGAGATTGTGCAACCACGGCGCAATCACCTGACCACCAGCGTAACCAATAGTGGTAAAAATCAACGCCCAGGCAAATGCGCCGAGAATATTCAGCGGCAGAAAGATTTTCGGCGGCAGCTGGCTGGCACCAATCAGCGTCGGGCCAATCACCCGAAAGCCATACATAAAGCGCGTACCAATGACAAACAGATACGGATGGCGTTGGATAAGTTTCTGCGCCCGCTCAATTTTATCCTGATGTTTCGAGAAACGGCGTAACAGCTTGCCGCCAAACCGCCGTCCGCACAGATAAAGCACCTGGTCGCCAATCATGCCGCCAAGCGCCACAGAAAGTACCACCAGCGGGAACTTTAATAGCCCCTGATGTGCCGCAACGCCTCCCAGCAAAGTCACGGTTTCACCTTCCGCCAGGCTACCGATCACCAGCGCGGCATAACCATATTGTGAGATGAGTGTATTGAGATCCATAGGCCAGTCTGTCTCCCTTTGGTTGCCTGTAAGCATACACCCTGGAAATCATTCACGCTGAAAAAGGACATACATCAGACGGTGCAAATTACATGGATGAACAAAAAATAACCACAAGCTGACTTATACTTGAACTGTCAGGTTCATGAACTCACAACAAGGGGGCGGTATGAGCCATGTCTGGGGACTGTTTTCCCATCCCGATCGTGAAATGCAGGTGATTAATCGCGAAAACGAAACGATTTCTCACCATTACACCCACCACGTTTTGCTGATGGCGGCGATTCCGGTGATTTGCGCCTTCATTGGCACTACACAGATTGGCTGGAATTTTGGCGATGGCACTATCCTGAAGTTATCCTGGTTTACCGGACTGGCGCTGGCTGTCCTGTTTTATGGCGTTATGCTGGCTGGGGTTGCGGTAATGGGGCGGGTCATCTGGTGGATGGCGCGTAATTATCCGCAGCGTCACTGCATGGTCTTCGCGGGCTACGTTGCAACTCCGCTGTTTTTAAGCGGTCTGGTGGCGCTTTATCCGCTGGTCTGGTTGTGTGCGCTGGTCGGCACGGTGGCGCTGTTTTACACCGGCTACCTGCTTTACCTTGGTATTCCGAGCTTCCTGAATATCAACAAAGAGGAAGGCCTTAGCTTCTCTAGTTCGACGCTGGCGATTGGCGTGCTGGTACTGGAAGTGCTGCTCGCCCTAACCGTTATACTATGGGGCTACGGTTATCGTTTGTTCTAGAAAGTTCTTTGACGTTGCATTGCTGGCGTAAATGTCAGCAATGCAGCATTTCCTCACGATTCTCCTTTGACGATCGCACTTTTTGCTCGTTATGATGGCGTCGCTAGCCTCAGTAAATCCTTACTCCGGCGGTGCGCAACCCGTGCGCGTGAACCACTATCTGAATGCTCATCATGCCGAAATTTCGAGTTTCTTTATTTAGCCTGGCCCTGATGCTGGCTGTGCCTTTGGCACCGCAGGCCGTTGCGAAAACGGCAGCCGCTACCACCGCTTCACAACCGGAAATTGCCTCCGGTAGCGCGATGATTGTTGATCTGAATACCAACAAAGTGATCTATTCGAACCACCCGGATCTGGTGCGTCCGATTGCGTCTATCAGCAAATTAATGACCGCGATGGTTGTGCTGGATGCACGACTGCCGCTGGATGAAAAACTAAAAGTGGATATCAGCCAGACGCCGGAGATGAAAGGGGTCTATTCGCGCGTACGACTGAATAGCGAAATCAGCCGTAAAGATATGCTGTTGCTGGCGCTGATGTCTTCAGAAAACCGCGCGGCGGCAAGCCTTGCGCACCATTATCCCGGTGGTTACAAAGCCTTTATTAAGGCAATGAATGCGAAAGCGAAATCGCTCGGAATGAACAACACGCGCTTTGTTGAACCTACCGGATTGTCGGTGCATAACGTTTCAACTGCCCGTGACTTAACCAAACTGCTCATTGCCAGCAAACAATATCCGTTGATCGGGCAGTTAAGTACTACCCGGGAAGATATGGCAATCTTCTCTAACCCGACGTATACGCTGCCGTTCCGCAATACTAATCATCTGGTGTATCGCGATAACTGGAATATTCAGTTAACCAAAACCGGCTTTACCAATGCGGCGGGCCATTGTCTGGTGATGCGTACGGTTATCAATAATAAACCGGTGGCGCTGGTAGTGATGGACGCGTTTGGCAAATATACCCATTTTGCCGATGCCAGCCGCCTGCGTACCTGGATTGAAACCGGTAAAGTGATGCCTGTGCCGGCAGCAGCGTTGAGCTATAAAAAACAAAAAGCCGCCCAAATGGCGGCGGCGGGGCAGACGGCACAGAACGATTAAGTGAATTCGGATGGCGATACTCTGCCATCCGTAATTTTTACTCCACTTCCTGCCAGTTTTTCCGTTTACTGGTTTTACCGATCCCCGGATTCATGCTGTTGGTCGGATCGTTCTCGCGATAGAACTTCTGCAACGTCTCCGGTGCTTTATACAAATGACCGACGTTATGCTCGGCAGGGTACTGCGCGCCGCGCTGCTGTAGCAGTTCCAGCATCTGTTCTTTTAACGCATGCACATCCACGCCTTTTTTCACTATGTAATCCTGATGGAAGACATAGCACATAAAATGGCCGTAATAGAGCTTGTGCACCAGCTGGCTGTCGATCTCCGGCGGTAAATGCTCATACCACTCGGTGTCGTTACGCCGCAGAGCGATATCCAACGCCAGAATGTCTTCGACTTCATCGGAATGCACCGCCTGATAACGAATTGCTGCGCCCGCAGCGGCGAAACGGTGTAAAAACGCTTTGCTGCCTTCCTCCGGCGTACAGACAAAGAAATCGCCTTCGGCCTGTTTGAAATAATCTACCAGCCACGATTTGGCTTCACCGACGCCATCGCCCGCCATTTTTAACAGCAGATGATGCTCGTATTTATCGCGCCAGTTTTTCATGCGCGGCGGTAAATGGCTGGGGAACAGGTGACCGAATTTTTGCATCGCACGGTCAGTAAAATGCGGACGGAAGAATTTCACTTTCTCCAGCATCGCATCGGTGCGTCCCTTGAGATTAAAGAAGAACGGCATCTTGTCGGTGCCTAACTTATCAATCATCAGGAAGGTGTCTTTGCCGTATTTTTCCGCAATATCGTAGATATCCCGGTGCATATATTCCCCGGCAACCGGCAGATTTTCGAAGTTAGCCAGAATATGACGGCGGATTTCGGTCAGCACTTCCGGCTGGTTGGTGCCGATATAAAACACCTGCTGATTTTTTTCCGCCTCGAAGGTATCAAGACGTACTGCAAAGACGGCCAGCTTCCCGGCGCAACCAGAAGATTCAAATAACCGATCCGGATCGGCGTTATAACGTGCGGGCGTGTCGGCTTCAATATCACGAACGCGGTGGACATAGTCATAATCGTGGGCGTGACGACCATCGTGACGCACATCGTCATCTTTGATGCGATCATCATCCAGCTTGCTAAGGATCTGCTCCGGCGTTTCGCCCAGATCAATCCCCAGATGGTTCACCAGCGTCAGTTTGCCGTCTTCATTTATACGCGCGAATAACGACATTTCGGTATACGCCGGGCCACGTTGCACCAGCGAGCCGCCGGAGTTGTTACAAATACCACCGATGACCGATGCGCCTATACACGATGATCCAATCACTGAGTGCGGTTCGCGTCCCAGCGGTTTGAGGGCTTTTTCCAGCGAATAGAGCGTGGTGCCCGGATAGGCCAGCACCTGTTCGCCCTTGCCGAGAACGTGCAGCTTGTCGAGACGCAGGGTGCTGATGATCACGATATCGCGATCATAGTCGTTACCGTTTGGCGTCGATCCTTCGGTCAGGCCTGTATTGGCAGCCTGCATCAGAATAATTTTGTCGGCGGTGACGCAGGCTTTCAGCACCCGCCACAATTCCAGTAGTGAGCCAGGGAAAACGACAGCCAGCGCGTCGCCCTGACCAGAACGGAAGCCCTTGCGATAGCGGGCCGTTTTTGCGGGATCGGTGAGCAGGTGTGAATGACCGACCAGACGGGCAAGTTCATTCAAAAAGGCTTTATTATCAGTTGTTGTCATGGAAGACATTTTCCACTCCTTGTGGTGGGGAAAAAATATCACAAACTAGAATAGCGCCTTGTATGACAATTCAGCGAGTGAATATTTTGAAAATTCAGACAATAAACTGAGCATTCTTTTTCTCTCTCCATCATGCTTATGGCAAACTACGGTTTTTGCACCATTTTCGCTGCCTCGTCGGGCAACAGAGGAAGAAAAATCCATATGAAATGGCTATGTTCAGTAGGAATCGCGGTGAGTCTGGCCCTGCAGCCAGCACTGGCGGATGATTTATTCGGCAACCATCCATTAACGCCCGAAGCGCGGGATGCGTTCGTCACCGAACTGCTTAAGAAAATGACAGTTGATGAGAAAATTGGTCAGCTGCGCTTAATCAGCGTCGGCCCGGATAACCCGAAAGAGGCGATCCGCGAGATGATCAAAGACGGTCAGGTTGGGGCGATTTTCAACACCGTAACCCGTCAGGATATCCGCGCCATGCAGGATCAGGTGATGGAATTAAGCCGCCTGAAAATTCCTCTTTTCTTTGCTTACGACGTGCTGCACGGTCAGCGCACGGTGTTCCCGATTAGCCTCGGTCTGGCCTCGTCTTTTAACCTCGATGCAGTGAAAACGGTCGGACGTGTCTCTGCTTATGAAGCGGCAGATGATGGCCTGAATATGACCTGGGCACCGATGGTCGATGTCTCGCGCGATCCGCGCTGGGGACGTGCTTCCGAAGGTTTTGGCGAAGATACGTATCTCACCTCAACAATGGGTAAAACCATGGTGGAAGCGATGCAGGGTAAAAGCCCGGCAGATCGCTACTCGGTGATGACCAGCGTCAAACACTTTGCCGCATACGGCGCGGTAGAAGGCGGTAAAGAGTACAACACCGTCGATATGAGTCCGCAGCGCCTGTTTAATGATTATATGCCGCCGTACAAAGCGGGGCTGGACGCAGGCAGCGGCGCGGTGATGGTGGCGCTGAACTCGCTGAACGGCACGCCAGCCACCTCCGATTCCTGGCTGCTGAAAGATGTTCTGCGCGACCAGTGGGGCTTTAAAGGCATCACCGTTTCCGATCACGGTGCAATCAAAGAGCTGATTAAACATGGCACGGCGGCAGACCCGGAAGATGCGGTGCGCGTGGCGCTGAAATCCGGAATCAACATGAGTATGAGCGACGAGTACTACCCGAAGTATCTGCCTGGGTTGATTAAATCCGGTAAAGTGACGATGGCAGAGCTGGACGATGCTGCCCGCCATGTACTGAACGTTAAATATGATATGGGGTTGTTTAACGACCCATACAGCCATCTCGGTCCGAAAGAGTCTGACCCGGTGGATACCAATGCCGAAAGCCGCTTGCACCGCAAAGAAGCGCGTGAAGTGGCGCGTGAAAGCCTGGTGTTGCTGAAAAACCGTCTCGAAACGTTACCGCTGAAAAAATCCGCAACCATTGCGGTGGTTGGCCCGCTGGCAGACAGCAAGCGTGACGTGATGGGAAGCTGGTCGGCGGCAGGTGTTGCAGATCAATCCGTGACCGTGCTGACCGGGATTAAAAATGCCGTCGGTGAAAACGGTAAAGTGCTGTATGCCAAAGGGGCGAACGTTACCAGTGACAAAGGCATTATCGATTTCCTGAATCAGTATGAAGAAGCGGTCAAAGTCGATCCGCGTTCGCCGCAAGAGATGATTGATGAAGCGGTGCAGACGGCGAAACAATCTGATGTGGTGGTGGCTGTAGTCGGTGAAGCACAGGGGATGGCGCACGAGGCCTCCAGCCGTACCGATATTACTATTCCGCAAAGCCAACGTGACTTGATTGCGGCGCTGAAAGCCACCGGTAAACCGCTGGTGCTGGTGCTGATGAACGGGCGTCCGCTGGCGCTGGTGAAAGAAGATCAGCAGGCTGATGCGATTCTGGAAACCTGGTTTGCGGGGACTGAAGGCGGTAATGCAATTGCCGATGTGTTGTTTGGCGATTACAACCCGTCCGGCAAGCTGCCGATGTCCTTCCCGCGTTCTGTCGGGCAGATCCCGGTGTACTACAGCCATCTGAACACCGGTCGTCCGTATAATGCCGACAAGCCGAACAAATACACTTCGCGTTATTTTGATGAAGCTAACGGGGCGCTTTATCCGTTCGGCTATGGTCTGAGCTATACCACTTTCACCGTCTCTGATGTGAAACTTTCTGCGCCGACCATGAAGCGTGACGGCAAAGTGACGGCCAGCGTGCAGGTGATGAACACCGGTAAACGCGAAGGGGCCACGGTAGTGCAGATGTACTTGCAGGATGTGACGGCTTCCATGAGTCGTCCGGTGAAACAGCTGAAAGGCTTTGAGAAAATCACCCTGAAACCGGGCGAAACTCAGACCGTTAGCTTCCCGATTGATATCGAGGCGCTGAAGTTCTGGAATCAACAGATGAAATATGACGCCGAGCCTGGCAAGTTCAATGTCTTTATCGGCACTGATTCCGCACGCGTTAAGAAAGGCGAGTTTGAGTTGCTGTAATGCTTTAGTAAGGGCGTGACATTTGCGCCCTTTGCCTGATGTTCATATCTTAACTTGCTGAATTTTCGCCCTTTGTAGGCCGGATAAGGCGCTCGCGCCGCATCCGGCAGGAAACGCCGGACCGAATATGCCTCTTAAGTATTTATCTGATTCTGCAACTGAATCCGTCCGCTCAGGCTAATCCCGCCATTATCAACTATGCTTTTCTCTTAATTCGCTGAAAACAACAGTAAAAGAATGAGGAAAGCATCATGCCACTCTCAAAGGTCTGGGCAGGTTCACTGGTTTTGTTGGCAGCCGTGAGCCTGCCGCTGCACGCGGCTTCCCCCGTTAAAGTCGGTTCAAAAATCGATACTGAAGGCGCGCTGCTCGGCAATATCATTTTGCAGGTACTGGAAAGCCACGGCGTACCGACGGTCAATAAAGTGCAACTCGGAACGACTCCTGTGGTGCGCGGGGCGATTACTTCCGGTGAACTGGATATCTATCCGGAATATACCGGCAATGGCGCGTTTTTCTTTAAAGATGAAAACGATGCAGCGTGGAAAAACGCGCAGCAAGGTTACGAGAAAGTCAAAAAACTCGATGCAGAGCAAAACAAGTTAATCTGGCTGACGCCCGCACCTGCAAATAACACCTGGACCATCGCCGTGCGTCAGGATGTGGCAGAGAAAAACAAACTCACTTCGCTTGCTGACCTGAGTCGTTATCTGAAAGAGGGCGCACCTTCAAACTGGCAGCCTCGGCAGAGTTTATCGAACGCGCCGATGCCTTACCCGCGTTTGAAAAAGCCTATGGCTTTAAGCTCGGTCAGGATCAGTTGCTGTCACTGGCTGGTGGCGACACGGCGGTGACGATTAAAGCCGCTGCCCAGCAAACTTCTGGCGTTAATGCCGCAATGGCTTACGGCACTGACGGTCCGGTCGCGGCGCTGGGGCTGCAAACCTTAAGCGATCCGCAAGGCGTGCAACCTATCTACGCGCCTGCACCAGTGGTGCGTGAGTCGGTGCTGAAAGAGTATCCGCAAATGGCACAGTGGCTACAGCCAGTCTTCGCCAGCCTCGATGCAAAAACATTGCAGCAACTGAATGCCAGCATTGCAGTGGAAGGACTGGATGCCAAAAAAGTGGCTGCCGACTACCTGAAACAAAAAGGGTGGGCGAAGTAATTTCCCGTGACTTATCTACGTATTAATCCTGTTCTGGCGCTGCTGCTGTTGCTGACGGCAATCGCAGCAGCGCTGCCGTTTATCAGCTACGCGCCTAATCGTTTAGTCTCGGGTGAAGGGCGTCATCTCTGGCAACTGTGGCCGCAAACGATCTGGATGCTGGTGGGCGTTGGTTGCGCCTGGCTGACAGCCTGTTTTATTCCCGCTAAAAAAGGCAGCATTTTTGCACTCATTCTGGCGCAATTCGTCTTCGTATTGCTGGTGTGGGGAGCTGGAAAGGCGGCGACCCAACTGGCGCAAAATGGCAGTGCGCTGGCGCGTACCAGCCTCGGCAGTGGTTTCTGGCTGGCTGCGGCGCTGGCATTGCTGGCCTGTAGCGATGCCATCCGCCGAATCTCCACGCATCCGCTGTGGCGCTGGTTGTTGCATATGCAGATTGCCATTATTCCGCTGTGGTTGCTTTACTCCGGCACGCTTAACGATCTCTCGCTAATGAAAGAATACGCCAACCGTCAGGATGTGTTTGACGACGCGCTGGCTCAACATCTGACGTTGCTGTTTGGTGCGGTGCTGCCTGCGTTAGTGATTGGTGTGCCATTGGGCATCTGGTGCTACTTTTCCACCGCGCGGCAGGGGGAGATTTTTTCTCTGCTCAATGTCATTCAGACCGTGCCTTCGGTGGCGCTCTTTGGCCTGTTGATTGCGCCGCTTGCCGCGCTGGTGACGGCCTTTCCGTGGCTGGGGAAGCTCGGCATAGCAGGAACCGGAATGACACCCGCACTGATTGCGCTGGTGCTCTATGCCTTGCTGCCGCTGGTGCGCGGCGTGGTAGTAGGCTTGAACCAGATCCCGCGCGATGTGCTGGAGAGCGCCAGAGCGATGGGGATGAGCGGGGCGCAGCGATTCCTGCATGTTCAGTTACCGCTGGCGTTACCGGTATTTCTGCGCAGCCTGCGGGTGGTGATGGTGCAAATTGTAGGCATGGCGGTGATTGCGGCGTTAATCGGCGCAGGCGGTTTTGGTGCGCTGGTTTTCCAGGGGCTGCTAAGCAGCGCCATTGATTTAGTGTTGCTGGGGGTGATCCCGGTAATTGTTCTGGCGGTGCTGATCGATGCGCTGTTCGATTTACTTATCGCACTGTTGAAGGTGAAACGTAATGATTGAATTTAGCCATGTCAGCAAACTGTTTGGCGCACAAAAAGCCGTTAACGATCTCAATCTCAATTTTCAGGAAGGGAGTTTTTCGGTGCTGATTGGCACATCTGGCTCCGGCAAATCCACCACCCTGAAAATGATTAACCGCCTGGTGGAACATGACAGCGGAGAGATCCGCTTTGCCGGAGAAGAAATTCGCTCGCTGCCAGTACTGGAGTTGCGCCGCCGTATGGGCTATGCCATTCAATCTATTGGCCTGTTTCCCCACTGGAGCGTGGCACAAAACATTGCCACCGTGCCGCAATTACAAAAATGGTCGCGGGCGAGGATTGACGATCGTATCGACGAATTAATGGCGCTACTGGGGCTGGAGTCAAATTTACGTGAGCGTTATCCGCATCAGCTTTCCGGTGGTCAGCAGCAACGTGTGGGAGTAGCGCGCGCACTGGCTGCCGATCCGCAAGTCTTACTGATGGATGAACCTTTTGGCGCACTGGACCCGGTAACGCGCGGCGCGTTGCAACAAGAGATGACGCGCATTCACCGTTTGCTGGGGCGTACCATTGTGCTGGTTACTCATGATATTGATGAGGCGCTACGGCTGGCAGAACATCTGGTATTGATGGATCACGGTGAAGTGGTGCAGCAGGGGAATCCGCTGACGATGCTGACTCGTCCGGCGAATGATTTTGTCCGCCAGTTTTTTGGACGTAGTGAACTGGGTGTGCGCCTGCTTTCGTTACGTAGTGTGGCGGATTACGTGCGTCGCGAAGAACGGGCAGAAGGTGAGGCACTGGCAGAAGAGATGACGCTGCGCGATGCGCTCTCCCTGTTTGTCGCGCGGGGATGCGAGGTGCTGCCGGTGGTGAACACGCAGGGCCAGCCTAGCGGCACGCTGCATTTTCAGGATCTGCTGGAGGAGGCGTAAGCGTATGAAGATGTTGCGCGATCCGCTGTTCTGGCTCATTGCTTTGTTTGTGGCACTGATTTTCTGGCTGCCTTACAGCCAGCCGCTGTTTGCTGCCTTGTTCCCTCAACTGCCACGACCCGTTTATCAGCAAGAAAGTTTTGCCGCTCTGGCACTGGCTCATTTCTGGCTGGTGGGAATTTCGAGTTTGTTTGCGGTGATCATTGGTACTGGTGCCGGAATTGCTGTCACTCGCCCGTGGGGCGCGGAATTTCGCCCACTGGTGGAAACTATTGCCGCCGTTGGACAGACTTTTCCGCCCGTCGCAGTGCTGGCGATCGCCGTTCCGGTGATCGGGTTTGGTCTGCAACCAGCGATTATCGCCTTGATCCTTTACGGTGTGCTGCCCGTCCTGCAGGCGACACTTGCCGGGCTGGGAGCGATTGATGCCAGCGTGACAGAAGTTGCGAAAGGTATGGGAATGAGTCGTGGTCAGCGACTGCGTAAGGTCGAGCTACCGCTGGCGGCTCCGGTGATTCTGGCGGGCGTGCGAACTTCGGTGATTATCAACATTGGTACGGCGACGATCGCCTCAACGGTAGGGGCCAGCACGCTGGGTACGCCCATCATCATCGGGCTTAGCGGATTTAATACCGCGTATGTGATCCAGGGGGCGTTACTGGTGGCACTGGCGGCGATCATCGCAGACCGCCTGTTTGAAAGGCTGGTGCAGGCGCTTAGCCAGCACGCAAAATAAAGGTATAACCTGCGAGCATGACGCCACCAATTCCGCCTAACGCCATAAACAGGAACAGGGCGATGACCCCAATTTTAGCTATGCGCATAATGCACTCCTTATGTTAACGAAAGGATTGTACAGTAAAGCGCATTTGTTAACGAATCATTAGTAAGCGTAAACTGACCGCCGTATGTAGCCATTAAGCCTGTATTGGTAACGTAGGTGCCCACCTTTTCAACTAGTGGACACCTGTTATGGAACAGAAAGCATTATCTGCAGAACCCCGCAGATCATTTTCAAATGAGTTTAAACTTCAAATGGTTAAACTGGCTTCACAACCAGGAGCCTCTGTTGCCCGTATTGCCCGGGAACACGATATCA
>NZ_MDGW01000496.1:0-395 GCF_001712525.1 Shigella sp. FC1661 | reverse complement strand
CAGGAGGGATGGTTGTACCTCGCTGGCATCAAAGATGTTTATACGTGCGAAATTGTCGGCTACGCCATGGGAGAGCGCATGACAAAAGAGCTGACAGGTGGATTTGCCCCTATATTTCCAGACATCTGTTATCACTTAACCCATTACAAGCCCGCTGCCGCAGATATTCCCGTGGCGAGCGATAACCCAGCGCACTATGCGGATGCCATTCGTTATAATGCTCGAACGCCTCTGCAAGGTTCTTTGCTGCCGTTAACCCGTCTGGTTTGGGCATGATACTGATGTAGTCACGCTTTATCGTTTTCACGAAGCTCTCTGCTATTCCGTTACTCTCCGGACTCCGCACCGCCGTGTTCTTCGGTTCAAGTCCCAACATCCGGGCGAACTGGCGTGTT
>NZ_MDGW01000495.1:0-395 GCF_001712525.1 Shigella sp. FC1661 | reverse complement strand
TTAACCCAGCGGCGACGTTTTGGGCGTAACATAAAAGACTCCGGCGACTCCGGATCCACTTTCAGCGCCAGCACCTTTTTCGCCTTATCCTGGATGATGCTGGTGGCAGGAACCGAAGGCACAAGGTCACTTTCCCGGGTGACAGACGGCACAACAGGCTTCGGTAATCTCAGTGCCTTACGGGCTGCACTTTCCGGTAAGGCATCCGCCAGGTCATTACGAATCAGCCACCAGCACAGTTCCGGCATTGTCACAACGTGACTGTCATCAAAACCGAGATCCCGACGCACAACAGACAACACCCAGCGGGCACAGTTATCCGTTGCCATTGATTCCAGCCGTTCCGTGAACTGGTCACGGAGAAGATTGTCACAGTGCCAGCACAGACGGATTGC
>NZ_MDGW01000494.1:0-397 GCF_001712525.1 Shigella sp. FC1661 | reverse complement strand
AAAACAAAGTGATGAGCGGCTAAAACTGGAGATTAAGGTGGCACATATCCGCACTCGCGAAACATATGGAACCCGGCGGCTCCAGACGGAGCTGGCAGAGAATGGCATCATCGTTGGTCGTGACCGACTGGCACGTCTTCGTAAGGAGCTAAGGCTACGCTGTAAGCAGAAACGCAAGTTCAGAGCGACTACGAACCCGAACCACAATCTGCCAGTTGCGCCAAATCTGCTGAACCAGACGTTCGCTCCTACAGCACCAAATCAGGTCTGGGTGGCGGACCTGACGTATGTTGCCACACAGGAGGGATGGTTGTACCTCGCTGGCATCAAAGATGTTTATACGTGCGAAATTGTCGGCTACGCCATGGGAGAGCGCATGACAAAAGAGCTGACAGGT
>NZ_MDGW01000493.1:0-401 GCF_001712525.1 Shigella sp. FC1661 | reverse complement strand
TTGTACGACTGGATACAGTTGCAGAGGAAAACGCTGTCGAAACATGCGGAGATGGCGAAGGCGTTCGACTATATCCTGAATCACTGGAATGCGCTGAACGAGTTCTGTCGTGACGGCTGGGTGGAAATAGACAACAACATCGGTGAAAACGCGTTACGATCGGTGGCGGTTGGAAGAAAAAATTATCTCTTTTTCGGCTCAGACAAGGGAGGAGAAAGTGCGGCGATCATCTACAGTCTGCTGGTCACCTGCAAACAGAACGAAGTGGAGCCGGAGGACTGGTTGCGCGAAGTGATCGAGAAGCTCAATGACTGGCCGTCGAACCAAGTGCATGAACTGCTGCCCTGGAACTTCTCGTCTGTAAAATAATCCTTACGCTACGTACTTCTCGGGGCGCTTAC
>NZ_MDGW01000492.1:0-402 GCF_001712525.1 Shigella sp. FC1661 | reverse complement strand
CTGGAGCAGGCGTTATGGGCCCGTCGACCGTCCGGCACGGTCCATCACAGTGATAAAGGTTCTCAGTATGTATCGCTGGCCTACACACAGCGGCTTAAGGAAGCCGGATTACTGGCATCAACAGGAAGTACAGGCGACTCGTATGACAACGCGATGGCGGAGAGCATCAATGGTCTTTACAAAGCGGAGGTAATACACCGTAAGAGCTGGAAAAACCGTGCAGAAGTGGAACTGGCCACACTCACGTGGGTGGACTGGTATAACAATCGACGATTGCTGGAAAGGCTGGGCCATACTCCTCCGGCAGAAGCAGAAAAAGCTTATTATGCTTCCATCGGAAACGATGATCTGGCAGCCTGAGTTCACAGATAAAATACTCTCCAGGAAACCCGGGGCGGTTCA
>NZ_MDGW01000491.1:0-406 GCF_001712525.1 Shigella sp. FC1661 | reverse complement strand
AACTGTGGTTCTGCAACGTGACGCATATCAGACCGGTCAGCACCGGTTCCATCCTTCGCTGTGGCAGTTCGGCAAGGAGATGGGCTTCTCTCCCCGACTGTGTCGCCCCTTCAGGGCACAGACTAAAGGTAAGGTGGAACGGATGGTGCAGTACACCCGTAACAGTTTTTACATCCCACTAATGACTCGCCTGCGCCCGATGGGGAGCACTGTCGATGTTGAAACAGCCAACCGCCACGGTCTGCGCTGGCTGCACGATGTCGCTAACCAACGAAAGCATGAAACAATCCAGGCCCGTCCCTGTGATCGCTGGCTCGAAGAGCAGCAGTCCATGCTGGCACTGCCTCCGGAGAAAAAAGAGTATGACGTGCATCCTGGTGAAAATCTGGTGAGCTTCGACAACCCC
>NZ_MDGW01000490.1:0-410 GCF_001712525.1 Shigella sp. FC1661 | reverse complement strand
TCATACAGGAGCAGTCTGGTCTGAAAACATCAATGTCGCGTAAAGGTCACTGTTACGACAACGCTCCGATGGAAAGCTTCTGGGGAACGCTGAAAAATGAGAGCCTGAGCCACTATCGTTTTAATAACCGGGATGAAGCCATCTCAGTAATACGGGAATACGGTAATGACTCCAACTTACTGATAGTGTTTTATGTTCAGATAATGCCCGATGACCTTGTCATGCAGCTCCATCCGATTTGAGAACGACAGTGACTTCCGTCCCAGCCTTGCCAGATGTTGTCTCAGATTCAGATTATGTCGCTCAATGCGCTGAGTGTAACGCTTGCTGATAACGTGCAGCTTTCCCTTCAGGCGTGATTCATACAGCGGCCAGCCATCCGTCATCCATACCACGACCTCAAAGGCCGA
>NZ_MDGW01000489.1:0-410 GCF_001712525.1 Shigella sp. FC1661 | reverse complement strand
CACCGGAACGTATATAGCATCCCCACAATTTTTCATTACGGGATGTTCAGAGCATTCATTACCGGGGTCATATTGCGCCCTGTCCGGGGTGCCGGATGCACATGTCTCTGGCGCAATGCCCGGGCTTTTTATTCGCACATCGTGAGGAATGCACCGTGTAAATTAAAAAAATCATTAATCCCCGTTATACCGAAAGTGGCGCAGTAGACTGTGACGTTTTTTTTGACGACAGGGACCAGGCAGTCCCCTACACAGCCACCGCTGATGATGTCGCTCCGACGGGTCAGCAAATCTGGCAGGAACTGCAAAGCGGCAAATGGGGTGAGATAGCCCCATTCACTGTGACACCAGAAATGCTGGAAGCGGCCAGAGAGGCCAGACGTCAGGAAATTGAAGCATGGCGCGCAGAA
>NZ_MDGW01000488.1:0-418 GCF_001712525.1 Shigella sp. FC1661 | reverse complement strand
CGACATCCGACGCCATTCATGGCCATATCAATGATTTTCTGGTGCGTACCGGGCTGAGAGGCGGTGTAAGTGAACTGTAGTTGCCATGTTTTACGGCAATGAGAGCAGAGATAGCGCTGATGTCCGGCAGTGCTTTTGCCGTTACGCACCACGCCTTCAGTAGCGGAGCAGGAAGGACATCTGATGGAAATGGAAGCCACGCAAGCACCTTAAAATCACCATCATACACTAAATCAGTAAGTTGGCAGCATTACCCCAGGTGTTTGCTGTTGTTCAATGTATTGGCGGATGACGGATATTGGCGCACCTCCGCAGCTACTGGCAAAATAGCCAGGACTCCACAAAACGCCTTTGTAGTAATACCTGACTGCAATATCTGGTCGATCTCGTCGCAGTAACCTACCCGATACGCCTTTGA
>NZ_MDGW01000487.1:0-419 GCF_001712525.1 Shigella sp. FC1661 | reverse complement strand
TCTGCCAGCTCCGTCTGGAGCCGCCGGGTTCCATATGTTTCGCGAGTGCGGATATGTGCCACCTTAATCTCCAGTTTTAGCCGCTCATCACTTTGTTTTCTGTCTGAGGGTTCATGCTGTACTGGATTTGCCCCTATATTTCCAGACATCTGTTATCACTTAACCCATTACAAGCCCGCTGCCGCAGATATTCCCGTGGCGAGCGATAACCCAGCGCACTATGCGGATGCCATTCGTTATAATGCTCGAACGCCTCTGCAAGGTTCTTTGCTGCCGTTAACCCGTCTGGTTTGGGCATGATACTGATGTAGTCACGCTTTATCGTTTTCACGAAGCTCTCTGCTATTCCGTTACTCTCCGGACTCCGCACCGCCGTGTTCTTCGGTTCAAGTCCCAACATCCGGGCGAACTGGCGTGTT
>NZ_MDGW01000497.1:0-22981 GCF_001712525.1 Shigella sp. FC1661 | reverse complement strand
CTAAATCACGTCAGCGCTGGCTGTTTTACGCGTATGACAGGATACGGAGGACGGTTGTGGCGCACGTCTTCGGTGAACGCACTCTGGCCACACTGGAGCGTCTTCTGAGCCTGCTGTCGGCCTTTGAGGTCGTGGTATGGATGACGGATGGCTGGCCGCTGTATGAATCACGCCTGAAGGGAAAGCTGCACGTTATCAGCAAGCGTTACACTCAGCGCATTGAGCGACATAATCTGAATCTGAGACAACATCTGGCAAGGCTGGGACGGAAGTCACTGTCGTTCTCAAAATCGGTGGAGCTGCATGACAAGGTCATCGGGCATTATCTGAACATAAAACACTATCAGTAAGTTGGAGTCATTACCGAATGCTTCTATTCTATTTTTTTGCCGGGTGATATTTTTCATTTCTGCTGGATGAGCGTCGTCGCCAGAAGGCCACGTGAGCACAGGATAAGAGAACGAAAAATCAGCAGTCTATACAGCGACAAATATTGATAGCCTGAATCAGTATTGATCTGCTGGCAAGAATAGACTACTGTATATAAAAACAGTATAACTTCAGGCAGATTATTATGTTGTTTATCAAGCCTGCGGATCTCCGCGAAATTGTGACTTTTCCGCTATTTAGCGATCTTGTTCAGTGTGGCTTTCCTTCACCGGCAGCAGATTACGTCGAACAGCGCATCGATCTGAATCAACTGTTGATCCAGCATCCCAGCGCGACTTACTTCGTCAAAGCAAGTGGTGATTCTATGATTGATGGTGGAATTAGTGACGGTGATTTACTGATTGTCGATAGCGCTATTACCGCCAGCCATGGTGATATTGTCATCGCTGCTGTTGACGGCGAGTTTACGGTGAAAAAATTGCAACTACGCCCGACGGTACAGCTTATTCCCATGAACAGTGCGTACTCGCCCATTACCATCAGTAGCGAAGATACGCTGGATGTCTTTGGTGTGGTGATCCACGTCGTTAAGGCGATGCGCTGATGTTTGCTCTCTGTGATGTAAACGCGTTTTATGCCAGCTGTGAGACGGTGTTTCGCCCTGATTTATGGGGTAAACCGGTGGTTGTGCTATCGAATAATGACGGTTGCGTTATCGCCCGAAACGCTGAGGCAAAGGCGCTGGGTGTTAAAATGGGCGATCCTTGGTTCAAACAAAAAGATCTGTTTCGTCGCTGTGGTGTGGTTTGCTTTAGCAGCAATTATGAGCTTTACGCAGACATGAGCAATCGGGTGATGTCGACGCTGGAAGAACTATCGCCCCGCGTCGAGATTTACAGTATTGATGAGGCATTCTGCGATCTGACAGGTGTGCGTAATTGTCGCGATCTGACTGATTTTGGCAGAGAAATTCGCGCAACGGTGCTACAACGTACCCATCTTACTGTTGGTGTGGGGATCGCCCAGACCAAAACGCTGGCTAAGCTTGCCAATCATGCGGCAAAAAAATGGCAGCGGCAGACGGGGGGGTGGTGGATTTATCAAATCTGGAACGCCAGCGTAAATTAATGTCTGCTCTCCCCGTGGATGACGTCTGGGGGATTGGACGGCGGATCAGCAAAAAACTGGACGCGATGGGGATCAAAACCGTTCTTGATTTGGCGGATACAGATATCCGGTTTATCCGTAAACATTTTAATGTCGTGCTCGAAAGAACGGTGCGTGAACTGCGCGGTGAACCCTGTTTGCTACTGGAAGAATTTGCACCGACAAAGCAGGAAATTATCTGTTCCCGCTCGTTTGGTGAACGTATCACGGATTATACGTCGATGCGGCAGGCCATTTGTAGTTACGCTGCCCGGGCGGCGGAAAAACTTCGCAGTGAGCATCAATATTGTCGGTTTATCTCCACATTTATTAAGACGTCACCATTTGCGCTCAATGAACCTTATTACGGCAATAGCGCGTCGGTAAAACTGCTGACGCCCACTCAGGACAGCAGGGATATCATTAACGCCGCTACGCGATCTCTGGATGCCATCTGGCAAGCGGGCCATCGCTACCAAAAAGCGGGCGTGATGCTGGGGGATTTCTTCAGTCAGGGAGTCGCGCAGCTCAATTTATTCGATGACAACGCACCGCGCCCCGGGAGTGAGCAATTGATGACGGTAATGGATACACTGAATGCTAAAGAGGGCAGAGGAACACTCTATTTTGCCGGGCAGGGGATCCAACAACAATGGCAGATGAAGCGAGCCATGCTTTCACCACGTTATACAACGCGAAGTTCTGATTTACTGCGGGTCAAATAAATATAGCGGCAGGAAAAAAGCGCTCCCGCAGGAGCGCCGAATGGATTAGCGACCGAACAGATCACGTTTTTTCGCTTTAAACGGCTGGGAAATCATCACCAGCACCGCGACAATCAGGTAAGCGATAAAAATACCGAGCAGCCACTGCGGCATTTCCAGACCTAAAAAATCCCACTGACGCTCGGCGCAATCGCCAGAGGCGACAAACACTTGCGGCACCCATTTATCCAGCGGCAGCCATTCCGGGAAACGAACCATAAAATCACAGGTGGCAAACGGCGAAGGATAGAGCTGAAGCATGGTGTGCTCGTAAGTTAACTGCACACCGCGGAACGCACTATACAACCAGATAACCATCGCTACATAACGCAGCGGAGTTTTCGGGGCGATCGCGCCAATCAGCGCAGCACCCAGAACGCCGAATAACGCGCAGCGTTCATAAATACAGAGCACGCAAGGTTTCAGTAACATCACATGCTGGAACCACAGCGCCGTCAGTTCCAGTGCCAGAGCAGTAAACGCCATCAACAGCCACGCGCCCCGGCCTTGTGAACATTGGTTCAAAAATCGCAACATAATCATTTCCCTGCAATATGCATAGAGTGCGCAGTTTAAACCAATTCATTCGCTGCGCCACCAGGAGGCAGCAAAAATAGGACGCAATTGGACAATTATCGGGCGAAAAGGCAAACCGGGCATTTATATGCCCGGTAAGTTGTTATCAAAGCGTTGCTATCCAGCCCATTTGCATAAACCATTCGGTTACAGGGGCAAGCGTAAACTCGACGCAGAGCAGCCCGACGAGTGTCAGGACGAGGGTGTAAGGCAGGGCCATCCACACCATGCGGCCATAAGAGAGGCGAATCAATGGCGCGAGTGCAGAGGTCAGCAGGAACAGGAACGCAGCCTGACCGTTCGGCGTAGCGACAGAGGGCAGATTGGTACCGGTATTAATGGCGACCGCCAGCAGCTCGTATTGCTTCAACGTGATAGCGCCACTTTCCATTGCCGCTTTCGCTTCGTTGATATAAATCGTCCCCACGAAGACGTTATCCGAAATGGATGACAGCAGGCCGTTGAAAATATAGAACAACGACAGCTGAGCATGTTCCGATGCCTGCAACACAAACTGAATAATCGGCGAAAACAGTTGTTGGTCGATAATCACCGCGACTACCGAGAAAAACACCGTCAACAGTGCGGTGAATGGCAGAGATTCGGTGAAGGCTTTACCGATAGCATGTTCATCGGTGACACCGGTCAATGATGTCGCCAGAATAATGACCGACAAACCAATCAAGCCAACCTCCGCCAGATGCAACGCCAGCGCAGTCACCAGCCAGACGCCGATAATCGCCTGGACAATCAGACGGATTTTATCCTGACGGGTACGCTGGTGGCGGCTTTGATCGTCAAACTGTTGCAACACTTCGCGGACTTTCTCCGGCAGCGTTTCACCGTAGCCAAACCAACGCAGCTTCTCTACCAGCAGGCAGGTTAACAGGCCACAAATCAGAACCGGAACGGTCACCGGCGACATGCGCAGGAAGAAATCGCCAAAATGCCAGCCAGCCGCTTTAGCGATGATCAGGTTCTGTGGTTCGCCCACCATGGTCATTACGCCGCCTAATGCGGTGCCGACACCGGCATGCATCATCAGGCTACGCAGAAAGCCACGGAACTGTTCCAGAACCACTTTGTAATGCTTGTCGATATGACTATCGTCTTGCAGGTCGGTATCTTCAGTACGGGAAGAGGCTACGCGGTGATAAATACCATAAAAACCGACTGCAACGCTGATCACCACCGCCACGACGGTTAAGGCATCGAGGAACGCGGAGAGGAACGCCGCCGCCACGCAAAAAGAGAGCGACAGCAGCATTTTGGAACGAATGCTTAACAGCAAACGGGTAAATATGAACAGCAATAGCTGTTTCATAAAATAGATACCCGCCACCATAAACATCAGTAACAGCAAGACTTCAAGATTTGCCGCCACCTCTTCACGGACGTGTTCCGCGCTGGTCATGCCGATGAATACCGCTTCAATAGCCAACAGACCACCGGGGAGTAGCGGGTAGCATTTCAGGGCCATCGCCAGAGTGAAAATAAATTCCGCTACCAGCAACCAGCCAGCGACGAAAGGGCTGATGAGGAAAATTAACGGATTTACGATTAAGAAAATGATGAGGGCGAGTTTGTACCAGTCGGGGGACTGGCCCAAAAAATTGCGCCATAGCGCGCGGCCCCAGGAGATCTCCATGATGGTTTCCCTTACCTTACAAATAATCAATGATGTTTTTATGTTTAAACGCAAAGCTTAACGGTCAGGCAGGAGTGAGGCAAGTCTTGATAGTCAAGGGGAAAGAGATGCGGAAAATGAAGCCTTGATCCCTTTTTTCTTCTTTTTGTCTGCTATCAGCGTAGTTAGCCCTCTGGTATGATGAGTCCAACTTTGTTTTGCTGTGTTATGGAAATCTCACTATGGTCATTAAGGCGCAAAGCCCGGCGGGTTTCGCGGAAGAGTACATTATTGAAAGTATCTGGAATAACCGCTTCCCTCCCGGGACTATTTTGCCCGCAGAACGTGAACTTTCAGAATTAATTGGCGTAACGCGTACTACGTTACGTGAAGTGTTACAGCGTCTGGCACGAGATGGCTGGTTGACCATTCAACATGGCAAGCCGACGAAGGTGAATAATTTCTGGGAAACCTCTGGTTTAAATATCCTTGAAACACTGGCGCGACTGGATCACGAAAGTGTGCCGCAGCTTATTGATAATTTGCTGTCGGTGCGTACCAATATTTCCACTATTTTTATTCGCACCGCGTTTCGTCAGCATCCCGATAAAGCGCAGGAAGTGCTGGCTACCGCTAATGAAGTGGCCGATCACGCCGATGCCTTTGCCGAGCTGGATTACAACATATTCCGCGGCCTGGCGTTTGCTTCCGGCAACCCGATTTACGGTCTGATCCTTAACGGGATGAAAGGGCTGTATACGCGCATTGGTCGTCACTATTTCGCCAATCCGGAAGCGCGCAGTCTGGCGCTGGGCTTCTACCACAAACTGTCGGCGTTGTGCAGTGAAGGCGCGCACGATCAGGTGTACGAAACAGTGCGTCGCTATGGGCATGAGAGTGGCGAGATTTGGCACCGGATGCAGAAAAATCTGCCGGGTGATTTAGCCATTCAGGGGCGATAATCCCTTCCGTTTAAAAAGCAAACCCCTCAAACGAGGGGTTTTTTGTTGTTTTTACAGATTTCCCATTCTTGGCGGGCAACGTTCCAGCAACTCGACGCTGCCATCTTCGTTTTGCTGTTCCAGCATCACATCAAATCCCCACAGGCGATGCACATGCTTCAGCACTTCTTTGCGCCCCCGATCCAGCGGTGCGCGATTATGTGGAATGTAACGCAGCGTCAGCGAACGGTCACCGCGCAAATCCACGTTCCAGATCTGAATATTCGGCTCCAGATTACTTAAGTTATATTGCGACGATAACCGGTTACGGATCTCCCGATAACCTTCTTCATTATGAATAGCGGAAATCTCCAGATAATTATGCCGATCGTCATCCAGCACGGTGAAGAAGCGGAAATCACGCATCACTTTCGGTGACAGAAACTGGCTGATAAAACTCTCATCTTTGAAATCACGCATCGCGAAATGCAGCGTTTCCAGCCAGTCGGAACCGGCGATATCCGGGAACCAGTATTTGTCTTCTTCCGTTGGCGACTGACAAATCCGTTTAATATCCTGGAACATGGCGAACCCGAGGGCATACGGGTTGATGCCGCTGTACCACGGGCTGTTATAGGGGGGCTGGAAGACCACATTGGTGTGGCTGTGCAAAAACTCCAGCATAAAACGTTCCGTTACTTTCCCTTCATCATACAGATGGTTAAGGATGGTGTAGTGCCAGAAGGTGGCCCAGCCTTCGTTCATCACCTGAGTCTGTTTTTGCGGATAAAAATACTGGCTCACCTTACGCACAATACGCAGGATTTCACGCTGCCATGATTCCAGCAGTGGCGCATTTTTCTCCATAAAATAGAGCAGGTTTTCTTGTAGTTCGGACGGATAGCGGCGCGCTTCAGCAACCGTTTTCTCTTCCTCGCGCTTCGGCAGGGTACGCCAGAGCATATTGACCTGACTTTGTAGATACTCTTCGCGACTTTTCTGCCGGGCTTTCTCTTCTTGCAGCGAGATTTTTTGCGGGCGTTTGTACCGGTCCACGCCGTAGTTCATCAGCGCGTGGCACGAGTCCAGAAGCCGTTCTACTTCATCCACGCCATAACGTTCTTCGCACTCGGTAATATATTTACGGGCAAAAATCAGATAATCGACAATCGAACTGGCGTCGGTCCAACTGCGGAATAAGTAATTGTTTTTAAAGAAAGAGTTATGCCCATAGCAGGCGTGTGCCATCACCAGCGCTTGCATGGTAATGGTGTTCTCTTCCATCAGGTAAGCGATACACGGGTTAGAGTTAATGACGATTTCATAGGCCAGTCCTTGCTGACCGTGCTTATACAGCCGTTCAGTCTCGATAAACTTTTTACCGAATGACCAGTGCGGATAGTTAATTGGCATGCCGACGCTGGAGTAGGCATCCATCATCTGTTCTGAGGTTATCACTTCAATCTGGTGCGGGTAGGTATCCAGCCGGTAGAGTTTCGCCACCCGGTCTATCTCTGCCAGATAAACATCCAGCAGGTCGAACGTCCAGTCGGGTCCATCGCTCAACCGTGTGGTGTCCTTATTCATAGAATCGATCGTCGCCATACGCGCACCTCATTGTTGTCGGCGCTCTCTGTGTGGAGCACCTCATTTCAAGCATAGAACACCTGTTAAAAACCGCGTCGCCGGAGAATTTTTTTCTTTGCGATTTCTTATTATCAGAGTGCCACTAATCCGCTTCTGAACGGAATTTTATGCTGGATAAAAAGGGCGTTCAGCAGGAGATACTAAAGACGCCATATTGCCGCAGAGTCAGGGAGATGTGAGCCAGCTCACCATAAAAAAGCTGTATGTTGAATAATATTTTCAACTGAGTTATCAAGATGTAATTAGATTATTATTCTTTTACTGTATCTACCGTTATCGGAGTGGCTATGCGAGTTGTCATACTGGGAAGTGGTGTGGTAGGCGTTGCCAGCGCCTGGTACTTAAATCAGGCAGGACATGAGGTCACCGTCATTGATCGGGAGCCGGGGGCCGCCCTGGAAACCAGCGCCGCGAATGCCGGGCAAATCTCCCCCGGATATGCTGCACCGTGGGCGGCACCAGGTGTGCCTTTAAAAGCGATCAAATGGATGTTCCAGCGCCATGCGCCGCTGGCGGTTCGTCTCGACGGTACGCAGTTTCAGTTGAAATGGATGTGGCAAATGTTACGTAACTGCGACACCAGCCACTACATGGAAAACAAAGGGCGGATGGTGCGTCTGGCGGAATACAGCCGTGATTGCCTGAAAGCATTGCGCGCCGAAACCAATATTCAGTATGAAGGGCGTCAGGGTGGGACGCTGCAACTGTTCCGTACCGAACAACAGTATGAAAATGCGACCCGCGATATCGTCGTGCTGGAAGATGCCGGCGTACCGTATCAGCTGCTGGAATCCAGCCGCCTGGCGGAAGTGGAGCCAGCGCTGGCAGAAGTAGCGCACAAACTGACGGGGGGTCTGCAACTGCCCAATGATGAAACCGGAGACTGCCAGCTGTTTACCCAGAATCTGGCGCGGATGGCAGAGCAGGCGGGGGTTAAATTCCGCTTTAATACGCCCGTTGACCAACTGCTTTGCGACGGCGAGCAAATCTACGGCGTGAAGTGTGGCGATGAAGTGATTAAGGCCGATGCGTATGTGATGGCGTTTGGTTCTTACTCGACGGCGATGCTCAAAGGCATTGTTGATATTCCGGTGTATCCGCTGAAAGGCTACTCGCTGACTATTCCAATTGCGCAGGAAGATGGTGCGCCAGTATCCACCATTCTTGATGAAACCTACAAAATCGCCATTACCCGTTTCGATAACCGCATTCGTGTTGGCGGAATGGCGGAAATTGTTGGTTTTAACACCGAGCTGTTGCAACCGCGTCGTGAAACGCTGGAAATGGTGGTTCGCGATCTCTATCCACGCGGCGGTCATGTCGAGCAGGCGACTTTCTGGACGGGTTTGCGCCCGATGACGCCAGACGGTACGCCGGTTGTCGGGCGTACACGCTTTAAAAATCTGTGGCTGAATACCGGTCACGGCACGCTCGGCTGGACGATGGCTTGCGGTTCCGGTCAGTTGTTAAGCGATCTGCTCTCTGGTCGCACGCCAGCGATCCCATATGAGGATCTAAGCGTAGCGCGCTACAGCCGTGGATTTACGCCATCACGTCCGGGCCATTTACATGGCGCACACAGCTAAGGAAACGAGATGACCCGTCCGATACAGGCCAGCCTCGATCTGCAGGCATTAAAACAGAATCTGTCCATTGTCCGCCAGGCCGCGCCGCACGCGGGTGGTAAAAGCGAACGCTTACGGGCATGGTATTGAGCGTATCTGGAGCGCGCTCGGGGCCACCGATGGCTTTGCATTACTTAACCTGGAAGAGGCAATAACGTTACGTGAGCGCGGCTGGAAGGGGCCGATCCTGATGCTGGAAGGATTTTTCCATGCTCAGGATCTGGAGATTTATGACCAGCACCGCCTGACCACCTGCGTACACAGCAACTGGCAGCTCAAAGCACTGCAAAATGCGCGGCTAAAAGCACCGTTGGATATTTATCTTAAAGTGAACAGTGGGATGAATCGGTTGGGCTTCCAGCCCGATCGCGTGCTTACCGTCTGGCAGCAGTTGCGGGCAATGGCGAATGTTGGCGAGATGACCCTGATGTCGCATTTTGCCGAAGCGGAACATCCTGATGGAATTTCCAGCGCGATGGCGCGTATTGAGCAGGCGGCGGAAGGGCTGGAGTGTCGGCGTTCGTTGTCCAATTCGGCGGCGACTCTGTGGCATCCGGAAGCGCATTTTGACTGGGTTCGGCCTGGCATTATTTTGTATGGCGCTTCGCCGTCCGGTCAGTGGCGTGATATCGCCAATACCGGATTACGTCCGGTGATGACGCTAAGCAGTGAGATTATTGGTGTCCAGACGCTAAAAGCGGGTGAGCGTGTGGGCTACGGCGGTCGCTATACTGCGCGCGATGAACAGCGAATCGGCATTGTCGCCGCAGGGTACGCCGACGGTTATCCGCGCCACGCGCCTACCGGTACCCCTGTTTTAGTGGACGGCGTGCGCACCATGACGGTGGGGACCGTCTCGATGGATATGCTGGCGGTCGATTTAACGCCTTGCCCGCAGGCGGGTATTGGTACGCCGGTTGAGCTGTGGGGCAAGGAGATCAAAATTGATGATGTCGCCGCCGCTGCCGGAACGGTGGGCTATGAGTTGATGTGCGCGCTGGCGCTACGCGTCCCGGTTGTGACGGTGTAACTTGTTGTAAGCCGGATCGTAGGCAACGTCTTCTGGGTGCAAAAAAAATCATCCATCCGGCTGGTCAGCAACTGTAGTTGTTAATGTGACAGAGCCATTGCCCATGATAGTGTCCATTAAAAGGATGGACACTATTTCCCCGGAACCTGAACTCACCGCACAGGGGTTCTACATAAAACGCTTACGCTTCATTGTTGACTCGGAGTCGACTTCAGATAAATCACGCTTTACCCTTGATGGAGCCTGTACATAGATTTGTGTAATTGCCTGATTTTGATATGTTCAATTCAACATCAAATGAAGGTTAAATTATGGACGACAAACAATTGCAGGCTCAGGCTGCGTTCAGCAAAGCATCGCAACCGGCGATAGATGCTTCATTAAATTTAAGATTCAGCTTCCTCTTCAGCCACCCGTACGCCAATCTTCAACACTTCATTATCTTCTTTCTCGGCCACCGTCCAGATCATCCCGGCAAACTCTACCTGGTCACCGACAACCGGTGCCGCGCCTAACAACTGCTGGACAATTTCACCCAGCGTTTGCTGCTTATCACGATATTCTCGCCCGTCTTCCAGGCCATATATCAGCGCAACATCAGCATATTTGGCGCTGGCTTCGAGAATGAAGTCACCAAAGAAGCGTTGATCCAGCGCGACCGGCGGCGACTGGCTGAACAGTTTACCGAGCGCCGGAAGATCGCGTTCCCGACCAATTACACACAACACATCGCCTTCGCGCAGTCGGGTGCTGCCGGTAGGATGAAGCAACTGGTTATCACGAAACAGTGCCGCAATACGCGTCTCTTTTGGCATATGCAAATCGCGCAGTGCCGCGCCCACGCACCATTTATCGGCACTCAATTGATAAACAAACTGCTCCCACGGATTTTCCGGATGAATATCCAGGCCAACGCGTGACACCGGACGTCCCACTGGCGGAACCACCACTTTGGCTTTTTTAGCCGCCCACGAGAGTGATGTTCCCTGCAAGAGCAGTGAAACCAGAACCACAAAGAAGGCGACATTAAAGAACAGACGTGCATTCTCCAGCCCCGCCATCATCGGGAACACGGCCAGGATGATTGGCACCGCGCCGCGTAATCCTACCCAGCTGATAAACACGCGCTCACGCAGATTGAAACCGCGGAAGGGGAGCAATCCAGCAAATACCGAAAGGGGACGGGCGAAGAATATCATCCATGCCGACAAAATGAGCGCCGGAATGGCAATAGGCAGCAGATCGCTTGGGTTAACCAATAGCCCCAGCACCAGGAACATGGCGATTTGCGCCAGCCAGGCGAGGCCGTCGAAATTTTGCAGGATGCCGTAGCGGTTGCGAATCGGCCGATTACCCAGCAGAAAACCGCACAGATAAACAGCCAGAATACCGCTGCCTTCCAGCGCCGTGGTTAAAGCAAAAATTAAAATACCGCCGCTTAATGCCAGCAATGGATATAATCCGGCAGGCAGGGCGATGCGATTAATCATTTGCAGCAGTAAATAACCACCGCCAAGTCCGATGACAATCCCGAGGCCAAATTGCTGCAGAATATCGACCACGAACATCCAACTGACACTGCTTTCATGTTGCTGGATCATCGCAATCAGGGTAATCGTCAGAAAGACCGCCATTGGATCATTACTGCCGGATTCAATTTCCAGCGTCGAGCCAACACGTTCGTTAAGCCCCTTACCACCCAGCAGAGAAAAGACCGCTGCAGCATCGGTAGAGCCGACGATAGCGCCGATTAATAAGCCTTCAATCAAATCAAGATTAAACAGCCACGCCGCCATCATGCCGGTTAAACCAGAGGTGATAAGCACGCCCAGCGTCGCCAGCGACAGTGCCGGTCCTAACGCCACACGAAAGGAACTGGCCTGAGTGCGCATCCCGCCGTCGAGCAAAATAATCGCCAGTGCCAGGTTACTTACCATGTAGGCGAAGGGGTAATTATCAAACGGGATACCGCCGACGCCATCGACTCCTGCCAGCATGCCGATCGCCAGAAAAATAACCAGAATAGGAATGCCAAGACGGGAAGAAAATGAACTAAGTAATATACTGCTGGTGACAAGGATGGATCCTAAGATGAAAAGGCTAATTATTGTTGTGGCATCCAACGGTCGGTTACTCCTGATTACGCTGTCTCTTATATAAACCCTACCATATTAGCGGCAGAGACAGCGTTTTACTTAGCCCTGAAGCGTGATTTTTTTACATTTTAAGAACAGGATGACCGCTAATCGTCAACTGAGTGCCTTCCCGGGTGTTATTCAGAATGGCATGTGCGCCCAACGGCAGCGTAACCGTGCGTTGTTCATGACCAAAATCGAGGCCGGTAATGAGTGGAATCGACAGGCGGGAACGCAAAAACGCGTACACTGACTCCAGGTTGTAACCTGCGTCATAATCATTGGGCGTGCTGCCGCTAAAGCTACCGAGAATAATCGCCTTCTGACGTGGCAAAATTCCCGCATGATAGAGCTGCAACAGCATACGTTCGACGCGGAAAGGGTGCTCGTTAATATCTTCCAGTACCAGGATACCGTTCTCAATTTTTGGCATCCACGGTGTACCAATCAGTGAAATCAGCATCGCAAGATTGCCTCCCCACAACGTGCCTTCGGTCTGACATGTCGGGCCTTCCCCTTGCCATTCAATGGTGAAGGTTTTATTGCGTAACGCCAGCCAGAAATGGTGCTCGGTAAAGGCGTTCAGTTCATCCGCACCAAAGTTTACTACCAGCATGGGGCCGCTAAAGGTGATGACATTGCCTTGCGCCAGAAGACCGCACTGAATGGCGGTAAAATCGCTATGTCCGCAAATGAGTAACGGGTCATGTTGTTGGCGAGCCACCAGTGCCTGCCAGTCAATATCTGCCAGTAAACGACTGGCACCGTAACCGCCGCGTACAGCCAGCACGATGGTGTTGGGTGTAGTCAGTCTGGCAAGGGAATTGAGATCTTCCAGACGCTCCGTTTCCGTACCCGCAAAACGCTCACAACGACGGGCAATAACCTCGACGTTATTGACTTGATGCCCCGCGTCGGTAAGGCGCTGGATACCACGCAGCGCGGCGTGCTGTTTAATGCTGTAACCCGATGGGGCAATTAAGTGAAACAGAGACATGGCAATTCCTTGCTGACAACAGAAACGAAATGTATATCATGCCGCTTAGGTGTGCCGTTGTCACCTCAACGGCGATTCCAGGCTATAAGGATAGAAGAAGTGAAATTGAGATGGTTTGCCTTTTTGATTGTGTTATTAGCGGGTTGTTCATCAAAGCATGACTATACGAACCCGCCGTGGAACGCGAAAGTTCCGGTGCAACGTGCGATGCAGTGGATGCCAATAAGCCAGAAAGCCGGTGCAGCCTGGGGCGTCGATCCACAATTGATCACGGCGATTATCGCTATCGAATCGGGTGGTAATCCGAACGCGGTGAGTAAATCGAATGCCATTGGTTTGATGCAGTTAAAAGCTTCAACCTCCGGACGTGATGTTTATCGCCGTATGGGCTGGAGTGGTGAGCCGACGACCAGCGAGCTGAAAAATCCAGAGCGTAATATTTCAATGGGGGCGGCTTACCTGAATATTCTGGAAACCGGCCCGCTGGCAGGCATTGAAGATCCGAAGGTACTGCAATATGCGCTGGTGGTGTCATACGCTAACGGGGCAGGTGCGCTGCTACGGACTTTCTCGTCAGATCGGAAAAAGGCGATCAGCAAAATCAACGATTTGGATGCTGACGAGTTCCTCGATCACGTAGCGCGCAATCATCCTGCGCCGCAGGCTCCGCGCTATATCTACAAACTTGAGCAGGCACTGGACGCGATGTAAATCAGTCGCGTACTTTGTCCGCTTTCTCCCGGGCTTCCTGCTCGAGAGAGAAAATAATCCGTTGTAATTGCCGCTCCACCGTCGGGCTGACGTTAAGAAAACGGAAGCTCAGACGGGGAGTGGTGATGGTTTCATTCTTGCCATCAATCACTTTGCGCTCGCTGATGGAGATTAACTGGGCGTCAAAGTGAAAAACACCCCATTGCCCCATGTTGACTTCAATCTGAGCGAAGCGCATGCCTTCTTGTAATTCGGCAGGCTTTGCTGTTTCCAGTAATGCGCCCATGCCGCCTAACGACAAATCATACAGGCGGAAACGTAACGTACTGTTATCCGCCAGTTTGGTCTGGCAAAAATAAGGCGGATGGAGTGGGGCGGAGATGCGGAAATATCGGCGTCGTTGTACAAACCATAAGGTGGGAGGCGGTACGGTAATAAATGCCGGAAGCTGCAAGTATTCACTCTGCTGTAGTTGTTCAACAGTAAACTCGACTTTCGCACCCTGAGTTTCGGCGGTAATGGTAATATGCTGCGCCTTTAGCACGGCGATGTTGTCTTCGGCTTGACTGCCGAAATCCAGCACCAGTTTATCCGGGGTTATTGCCAGTATTTTGCTGATCAGCTGCCCGCCATTCCAACTGAGACGCAAAGGAATTGCGGCTTTGTGCAAATCGCGTAACACGCCCAGGACGGCTAACGGATTTTGTTTCAGGAACTGCTCATGGTAATGACTCACGCGGAAAAACTCCTGACTGACAAACTGTCTTTGGTTTATCGGTCACAGTTAACAAAACTTAATACAAATGCGTGAATATTTTTTACATGTTGTTCTTAAATCAGCCGACATACGCCCAGCATCGATCCCGCCCTTGCCTATACTTAGAGCGTTGACGTAAGCATTTCTTGCGTCCGATTCATCGAAACGAGGGCCTGAACATGGGAATTATTGCCTGGATTATTTTTGGCCTGATAGCCGGCATTATCGCCAAGCTAATCATGCCGGGGCGTGATGGTGGTGGATTTTTCCAGACCTGTATTCTCGGGATAGTCGGTGCGGTGGTCGGCGGCTGGCTGGCGACCATGTTTGGCATTGGCGGCTCCATCAGCGGTTTTGATTTGCACAGCTTCCTGGTGGCGGTGGTGGGAGCTATTCTCGTTCTGGGCGTATTCCGCCTGCTGCGAAGAGAATAAGATTTTCATAAGGCGGATAGCGATACAGATGCCGCTATCCGCTTTTCACATCAGAACGTATATTCGACACCTGCTTTACGGGTGAAAAAAATCAATATAGCACTTCGATATCCGATAAAGTCGGTTCCCGGTAACAACAACAGAATCCTTTTTTAATTATTGTTTCGTTGTTTTTGGTGTGATTCAGAAAATAAATATTTTAGACAGTAGCCAGTCAGGCGTTAAAAATGGGGCGGATAGTGAGGCGGTTTTGGCTGCGCTTATTGAACATTTAGAATTGATCAATCCTTCTGGCAGATTAAGCCAAAATACCCGTTCGGCAATGCTTCAGTTACGCGAAGAGGAATGGTCTGAATTCTTTTTTTGGTTGCTAAATTCTCTGGAGTGTCTGGATTATGTGATTATTAATTTAACTCCAGAAAGCAAAAAAACGTTGATGAGTGAACACCGTAACAATATTCAGGTAGCAATCGATGCTTTATATAGGCAACGTCGGTGTAAATCACCGGGGGATGATAGTGAAACACTTACCCGTAGAAATGACGCTATCTTCGGCAACCACGTATGGCAAACATTTGCGCAATACTTCCCGCCAGGACTTGAAAAACCGTCTGTGTAGAAAACACCATAGCTATGGTGTTATCTGCCGACAACGCCATCCGGAGAAGCCGAATGACGTTGTCGGAGTAAGCGCTGGTTAAGGTGTGGGTTGTGCCTCTTTGGTTGAGGGTTGCGTCGTTGCTGACTTAACGGTCGGACGCGTCGCCGGAACATTGTCACACGGTTGCTCTTTCGGGCAGATCAAATCCAGCATTTTCAGCGTCACGCCATTGGTCCAGCCAAAGCCATCCTGTAATGGATATTCGCCACCTCTTTTTGCCCGTTGTTTTGTAATCCTTCTGTCGCGACCCACTGTAACGGTGCCCAGCCATTTGGCGCATCCCATTGTTGCCCACTTTTCACCGACGTGGTGTTCAGGCCGCCGGGTTGCAGCAGATGTGTTTTCGTCGCCGTCGCCATTTTGTTGGCGCGATCTTTCGCTGCCGCATTGACGTACAGCGGGAACAGGGCGGCCGCGGTTAACTGATTGCGCACTTTATGACTTTTCAGGTCGTAATCGGCATACCAGCCTTGTTGATCGTTCCACAGGTATTTTTCGATTCCTTTTTGACGGGCATTCGCCAGCGTTTCGTACTGGTTTGCCATCGCGTTATCTCCTGCAGCTTTGCTGGCGCGGGCGAGGATTTTTTCCATTTTAAACATCAGGCTGTTCAGATCGACCGGTACGATGCTGGTGGTGCGTAAGGTATTTAACTGCTGCGGGTTGTCCATCCAGCGCGAGCTGAAATCCCAGCCAGACGCAGCGGCAGAGCGCAGGTCGCGGTAAATTTCAGTGGCAGGTCGATTCGGATTGCTTTTGGCGGTGGCAATATCTTCCACCCATGACTCTGGTCGTGGCGTATCGTGATCGTCCCAGTAGCGGTTGAGAAGGGTACCATCCTGAAGTTTGACAACGCGTTTTTCCTGTTGTCCGGCTTGCAGGTTTTCAACACCGTCCATCCAGTAAGCATATTCTTTTTGCATTTGCGGCAGGTATTGCTTCAACGCGGCATCGCCTTCATGCTGCGCCAGTAACTCTACCATCAGGGCAAAGAAGGGCGGTTGCGAGCGGCTTAAATAGTAACTGCGGTTGCCGTTGGGAATATGACCGTAAGTGTCTATTTCATGAGCAAAATTGGCCACCATATCCGCGACTTTATCCCAGTGACCGCTTTCGGCAAGTCCTAACATGGTGAAGTAACTGTCCCAGTAATATACCTCGCGAAAACGTCCGCCCGGCACGACATAAGGTTCCGGCAGCGGTAACAGAGAATCCCATTTTTCGGTGTTTTCGGTAGAACGCGTTAATACCGGCCAAAGTCCGTCAATATGTTCGCGCAGTGACTGCCCCTCTGGCGGAACATATTTCTCGCCTTCTTTCGGCAGGGTGAAATTGACGTTAACGAAATGGCGCAGATCAAATCCGCTCTGGTTTTGCTGCATCCGATAATCAGCGGATCGCTGTTCGGCACGGCATCGGCAAAGGTTTTTTGGTCCGGAAAAAGTTTGGCGTTTTGCACATCATTAAACAGCGGCCCTAATAAAATATCAGGCGGCTGTGGTGTTACCGGTGTTTCTTCTGCCTGCACCGATAGCGCAGCGAAACACAAAAAGATACAGGCTGGAATTAACGCCATTTTTTGCGGGCGAGAAGGTGCGGGGGATTTCATCAATCATTCTCCTTTGGCGAAACCGAATAAAACGGTATTCAAGTATCAGAAAACCTTAGTTCAGGATCGCACTAGCTGCATGATCGAAATCTCATTCTGCGAACTGTCAGGCATTTTAGAAAAGGGAATTAAAGGGATAAATAACGGCGAAATAGAGTGATCAAATAACGTCTGTTTATTAGCCAGCCAGCGGCGTTGGGTTCGTGATTAGCGAAGAAAAATCATCATAAATTGGTGAAAAATATAACAGGTAGTTAAAAACCATTAGTGCTGAGTAAATTGCCGGATGACATCAGAACGATGCCATCCGAACAGTGGCTTAACCCTGACGGTTGAAACGTTGCGTTTTAACGTCCAGCGTTAGCGTTTCTTCTGGTTGTATCGCATACAGTTTCTCACCCTGCTGGCAAATCCAGCCAATCCCCAGTTCACGGGCGATTAGGGCGCTGTGGGATACCGGACTTCCGGCGCTAAGGCAGATACCTTTTACAACCGCCGGATCCAGTTGCAGTACTGTGGAAGGATAAATGTTCTCCGCCAGTAGAATAGTTGGCGAGTTAAACTGCGGGAGTTCTTCTTTCGTTTGGGTCAGGTGGACCAGGGTGCGATGCAGAAGATCGTCCACATCAATATAGCGAGCTTGTAGATATTCATCATCCAGTTGCTGGTATTGCTGGCTAAGTTCTTTAAGAACTTGCTGCCAGGCATATTCTGCCGTGCAATGTTCATGCTGAAGGAGTTCGCTTGCCGCCGCCAGCAGTTCCGGATCATCTAACAGTGTATGGTGACCAGAAAAGATTGCGGCAATATCGTCAAGCCCGCTGGCTTCTGCTTTCGCTGTTAACGTCATCAGATCTAATAACGTGAAGTCAATAGCCTGGCGTAATCGATCTTGTTCTTCTTCCACGGTCAGGGTTGATTTTGCCTGTACCGTATATAAAACTGGTTGATAATAAAAGGCTTTACCCGAAACAGGCGGAACGGGACGCAGAGTAGGTGGAGCGACTTCCTCCGTTTCACCAAAGTTATCTTCAGCCAGCTGACGGAAAGCGATCAGTGCCTCTTCAGCTTCTGGCCCTTTCGCAATCAGGCGCAGCGTATCGTTATAGCGAACTTGTAGTAACGCAATCTGGTTAATACTCTCTGGTGTGACGCATTTGCCGTTTTTTTCCAGCAACATATCGGCATTAAATGTCGATAAGGTATAAACCAGCCGGGAGGCCGGACGTACATGCAGGCCGTTACGGTTTTTTATGACCACCGCCAGAGAACGGGCTTCTTCATCGTACGCAGGACATGTGTCAGAGATTTCAGTGTCGGAGGACGGTAAACCCAGTTGTTCACGTTTGGCTTCCAGCGCATGCATAGCGTCAAAGATAACTTTGTCGATATCCGCTCCCGAGGCCGCGCTGACCGTTGCTGCCAGTGTACCTTCGACCAACGGCGCAGCACACAAACGTACTTTTGCGGCGATCTTGGGAGCCAGCAATTCCAGCGCAGTTTCAGCACTCAATAATGCGCTACCCATATCCATCATGACCAGCACATGGTCGGCATCAGCAACAGATTCGATGGCCTCCATCACTTTGACGGCATCGGTACCAATAGGATTTTGTGGATCGTCAATTCCCGCGGCAATGGCGATTTTACAACTATCACTCATTAACATCTGACGGGCTAATTCACCGACACCTTCTCCCAGTCGGCTGCTATGTGAAACTATGACCAGGTTTACCATCACCAATTCCTTACTCTTTTGCGGCTAACGCCAACATTTGCATCATAAACATCACCGAGGTCGCGCCGGGATCCTGGTGACCAATACTGCGTTCACCGAGATAACTGGCGCGGCCTTTGCGGGCTTGCATCGTAATCGTACTTTGTGCAGCGGATTCGGCGATGCTACTGGCAGCTTCGAGCGCCACCGGAACAGAGAGATTTTGCTCGCTGGACTGACGTAACGATTCCACCACCGGCACCCACACATCACACATGGTTTTATCGCCAGGTTCGGCTTTCCCGCGACTGATTACGCCGTCCGCGCCATCGCGGAACATCTGATAAAGCTCTTCCAGTGTCAGGCTTTGCCGTGCCTGGGTCGCCTGTGCGGCGCGGATAAAGAAGGTACCGAACAGCGGACCACTGGCACCACCGACGCTGGAAAGCAGCGTCATACCGGTATTCTTGAGAATGAAACCGATATCTTTATCTGCGATAGCAGGGAGTTTTTCCACCACTTTGCTAAAGCCTCGGTTCATATTTAGCCCGTGGTCAGCGTCGCCAATTTCGCGATCCAGTCCGGTAAGATACTCGCTCTCGGTGCTGAAAATATCGCCACAACGAGTGAGCCAGTTAACAATTTGAGTTCTGCTCAGTGACATTGCTTTCTCCTAATTTACCCCAGTTAAGGGCCGGGGTGTGGACCGGGGCGTCCCAGAGTGCCAGCGTTTCGTCATCAACTTTCAGTAAGGTGATTGAGAAACCGGTCATATCCAGTGAGGTGCAGTACGCGCCAATTAAATTACGTTCGATAGTCAATCCCGCTTGCTGGCAACGTGTGGTCAGGCGGTTATAGACGCCGTACAGCTCAGAAAGCGGAGTTGCGCCAAGATTGTTAACCAGCGCAATCACCCGATCGCCAGACTGGAGCGGTTGTTTGGTTTGTTGTTCTTCCTGCCAACTGCCTTGTTGATAATCCCAGAAACGTAAAGTGCGATGGTATGAGCCATTTCCCAGCAGGGTGTCGAACATTTCATCGACGGTTTGATCAAGGGAAGAGAAGGAGCGGCGGTCAATACCCGGCTCACCATGAATGCCGACGCCAAACTCCATCTCATTATCCGCCAGGGTAAAAGAAGGTTTGCCCGCGGCAGGAACGGTACAGGCACCGAGAGCGATACCTATTGAGTGGCCTTGATTATTCAACTTACGCCCCAGTTCCGCACAGGCGTCCAGTGAGTCGCCACGCTCCGCCGCTGCGCCTACGAGTTTTTCAATTAATACGGTGTTGGCAACGCCGCGTCGCCCGGCAGTATAAAGACTGTCTTTTACCGCAACGTCGTCATCAATGACCACAGTGGTCACTTTTACGCCGCTATCGTGCAGTAACTCGGTCGCTGTTTCAAAGTTAAGAATATCGCCGGTGTAATTTTTGATAATCAACAGTACACCTTCGCCGCCATCAACTTGCATGGCGCATTCAAAGATTTTATCGGGCGTCGGTGAGGTGAAAATTTCGCCCGGACAGGCCCCCGAAAGCATCCCCTGACCGATATACCCACAGTGCATCGGCTCGTGTCCGCTGCCGCCACCCGACAGCAGGGCGACTTTTCCTGCAACAGGGGCATCAGCTCGGGTGACATACACCGGATCCTGATGCAGTGTCAGCGATGGATGCGCTTTCGCCAGTCCTGCCAGTTGTTCGTCCAGTACGTCTTGCACATCATTGATCAATTTTTTCATTATTTTGCTCCAGCAATTACGGTAGGGCATGGATGATGTTCAACGACACGGCGACCACTGACTACCGATGAATCCATTGTGCATCAGGCAAGGGAAAAGAAAATTAGCCCAAATTATGTTTCATAGTGAAACATATGCTTTAATGAATGTTCCATATTGAAACTTTTACGTGTATTAATACTTAAAATTGCGAGCCGGAACACCTTTTGTCATAAGGGATGCGGGATATGAGTGGCGCTTTTAACAACGATGGTCGGGGCATATCTCCCTTAATTGCAACCTCCTGGGAGCGATGCAATAAGCTGATGAAACGGGAGACATGGAGCGTACCACATCAGGCCCAGGGCGTGACATTTGCTTCTATTTATCGGCGTAAGAAAGCGATGCTGACGCTCGGGCAGGCTGCGCTGGAAGATGCCTGGGAATATATGGCACCGCGAGAGTGTGCGCTGTTTATCCTCGATGAAACCGCCTGCATTCTCAGCCGTAATGGCGATCCGCAAACCTTGCAGCAGCTAAGTGCACTTGGATTCCATGACGGCACGTATTGCGCCGAGGGAATTATTGGTACTTGTGCGCTATCGTTAGCGGCTATCTCTGGTCAGGCCGTGAAAACGATGGCCGATCAACATTTCAAACAGGCACTCTGGAACTGGGCCTTTTGTGCAACGCTGTTGTTTGACAGCAAGGGCCGATTGACGGGAACAATAGCGCTGGCGTGTCCGGTTGAGCAAACTACCGCAGCTGATTTGCCGTTGACGTTGGCAATCGCCCGCGAGGTCGGAAATTTACTGCTGACGGACAGTTTGCTCACTGAAACTAACCGTCATTTAAATCAACTTAATGCCCTGTTAGAAAGTATGGATGATGGCGTGATTAGCTGGGACGAGCAGGGTAATTTGCAATTTATCAATGCCCAGGCGGCGCGGGTCTTGCGCCTTGACGCGACGGCAAGTCAGGGACGGGCAATCACTGAACTCTTAACGTTACCCGCCGTATTGCAACAAGCAATAAAACAGGCACATCCGCTCAAACACGTAGAAGCAACCTTTGAAAGTCAGCATCAGTTTATTGATGCGGTGATAACCCTTAAACCGATAATAGAAACGCAGGGAACCAGCTTTATTTTGTTGCTCCATCCTGTGGAACAGATGCGGCAGTTGATGACCAGTCAATTAGGAAAAGTCAGCCATACCTTTGCTCATATGCCACAGGACGATCCGCAAACCCGCCGCTTGATTCATTTTGGTCGCCAGGCGGCGCGCAGTAGCTTTCCTGTCCTGCTTTGTGGAGAAGAGGGCGTGGGCAAGGCACTGCTAAGTCAGGCAATTCATAATGAAAGCGAGCGTGCTGCAGGTCCTTATATCGCCGTCAATTGTGAGTTATATGGTGATGCGGCACTGGCGGAAGAATTTATTGGTGGCGATCGTACGGACAATGAAAATGGCCGTCTGAGTCGGCTGGAACTGGCGCACGGCGGCACGCTGTTTCTTGAAAAGATTGAATATCTGGCGGTGGAGTTACAGTCTGCTTTGCTTCAGGTTATCAAGCAGGGTGTTATCACGCGACTGGATGCGCGGCGTTTAATACCAATTGATGTCAAAGTGATTGCAACAACGACCGCGGACCTCGCAATGCTGGTGGAACAAAATCGTTTTAGTCGCCAGCTGTATTACGCGCTGCATGCATTTGAAATTACCATCCCGCCTCTGCGTATGCGGCGTGGCAGCATTCCGGCGCTGGTGAATAACAAATTACGCAGTCTTGAAAAACGCTTCTCTACGCGGCTGAAAATTGATGACGATGCCCTCGCTCGCCTGGTTTCTTGTGCATGGCCAGGCAACGATTTTGAACTTTACAGCGTCATCGAGAATCTTGCTCTGAGTAGTGATAATGGGCGCATTCGCGTCAGTGATTTGCCGGAACATCTGTTTACCGAGCAGGCAACAGATGATGTCAGCGCCACCCGCCTTTCCACCAGTCTGTCATTTGCGGAAGTTGAAAAAGAGGCAATTATTAACGCAGCCCAGGTCACAGGCGGTCGCATTCAGGAAATGTCGGCTTTACTTGGAATCGGCCGCACTACGCTGTGGCGGAAAATGAAGCAACATGGCATTGATGCAGGGCAGTTTAAGCGCCGGGTATGAAAGTTCTAATACATCAGAGTGATCTATATTTCATTCCGGCGCACGCTAACATTTTTCAGCATCGTTTAAGGGCTTGTCTATCACGCACTTAAAAGCTGAAGCGATATCCTCCGTTGACTTGCTTCTCTGAAGTGGCACACTGAATTTGGCCACCTGAACAGAGGTGATATGCTCACCTCAGAACAACACAGGTGCTCCAATGAAAAAAAGAAATTTTAGCGCAGAGTTTAAACGCGAATCCGCTCAACTGGTTGTTGACCAGAAATACACGGTGGCAGATGCCGCCAAAGCTATGGATGTTGGCCTTTCCACAATGACAAGA
>NZ_MDGW01000485.1:0-420 GCF_001712525.1 Shigella sp. FC1661 | reverse complement strand
GAAGTCGCTGTCGTTCTCAAAATCGGTGGAGCTGCATGACAAAGTCATCGGGCATTATCTGAACATAAAACACTATCAATAAGTTGGAGTCATTACCTAGAAGCCTATCCTGGTACCGCGGAGATCCATGCAAAAATGGGATATAACGTTATCCCCGGTGATGAAGATGCGCCACTCAAACGCATGACTCTGCAACCGTCATCTCTTCCAGAACTGTTTGAATTAAAAAATGGTGAATGGAATTATATTGGCAAATAACCACTGAGAAGAATGAGTACTAACATTCAGGTTATATAGATATTTAAACAATACCCTGCAATTTACGGTAATGCTGCCAACTTACTGATTTAGTGTATGATGGTGATTTTAAGGTGCTTGCGTGGCTTCCATTTCCATCAGATGTCCTTCCTGCTCCGCTAC
>NZ_MDGW01000484.1:0-424 GCF_001712525.1 Shigella sp. FC1661 | reverse complement strand
AGCGGAGCAGGAAGGACATCTGATGGAAATGGAAGCCACGCAAGCACCTTAAAATCACCATCATACACTAAATCAGTAAGTTGGCAGCATTACCATGCCAATGAAGCCATAAACCACGGATTTGCTCTGGTAACTGAGGAGCGCCGCTCAACGGGAATTTATGCCTATCTGGATATCGGTTTTAACTCGTTAATTTCCAATATTCGCAACTACAAAAATAAAGTTGGTTTACTGGATAACTCGCGGATGAAAAGCGATACCCAGTGGGTGATTGATTCGATGCGGGTAAAAACGCCGGGTCATCGGACGCAAATTGGTTCGCTCTCCGGGTAATGACTCCAACTTATTGATAGTGTTTTATGTTCAGATAATGCCCGATGACTTTGTCATGCAGCTCCACCGATTTTGAGAACGACAGCGACTT
>NZ_MDGW01000483.1:0-426 GCF_001712525.1 Shigella sp. FC1661 | reverse complement strand
GTTCTTCACTACATTTTTTGGTGATGCTGCCAACTTACTGATTTATGTGTATGATGGTGTTTTGATGGTGCTCCAGTGGCTTCTCGTTTCTATCAGCTGTCCCTCCTGGTTCAGCTACTGACGGGTGGTGCGTAACGGCAAAGCACTGCCGGACATCAGCGCTATACTCTGCTCTCACTGCCGTAAAACATGGCAACTGCAGTTCACTTACACCGCTTCTCAACCCGGTACGCACCAGAAATTATTGATATGGCCATGAATGGCGTTGGATGCCGGGCAACTGCACGCATTATGGGCGTTAGCCTCAACACGATTTTACGTCACTTAAAAAACTCAGGCCGCAGTCGGTAACCTCGCGCATACAGCCGGGCAGTGACGTCATCGTCTGCGCGGAAATGGACGAACAGTGGGGATACGTCGGGGCTA
>NZ_MDGW01000482.1:0-433 GCF_001712525.1 Shigella sp. FC1661 | reverse complement strand
TCTTTAGAGTAACGTTGGTTTTTTCTGCTCATTATTAGCTCCTTCTGATGCCATTCTATTTCAGGAAGGAGTGTCCGTTAAACTCAGGCTACCTCAGGGAACAGAGTAAAACGCAAGCCAACCATGAAAAAAGCAGTATGTCCCGCGTTTACAGTTGGGGGTATGAGCGAGGGTACGTGAAGGCTAACCCATGTGCAGGTGTAAGTAAATTCAAGGCCAAAAACCGCGAACGATATGTAACCGACAAAGAATACCAGGCAGTATTAAGCGTTGCACCTCTTCCTGTTTTTATCGCAATGGAAATTGCCTATCTGTGTGCAGCGAGGGTTTCCGATGTGGGTAATGACTCCAACTTACTGATAGTGTTTTATGTTCAGATAATGCCCGATGACCTTGTCATGCAGCTCCACCGATTTTGAGAACGACAGTGACT
>NZ_MDGW01000481.1:0-434 GCF_001712525.1 Shigella sp. FC1661 | reverse complement strand
GCATTCTGGCGCATGATCCGGTAAACACGTTTGGCATTGATCGCAGGCATACCATCAAGTTCTGCCTGTCTGCGAAGCAGCGCCCATACCCGACGATAACCATACGTGGGCAGCTCTCCGATAACATGGTGTATACGGAGAAGCACATCCGTATCATCAGTGTGACGACTGCGGCGGCCATCCATCCAGTCATCGGTTCGTCTGAGAATGACGTGCAACTGCGCACGCGACACCCGGAGACAACGGCTGACTAAGCTTACTCCCCATCCCCGGGCAATAAGGGCGCGTGCGCTATCCACTTTTTTGCCCGTCCATATTCAACGGCTTCTTTGAGGAGTTCATTTTCCATCGTTTTCTTGCCGAGCAGGCGCTGGAGTTCTTTAATCTGCTTCATGGCGGCAGCAAGTTCAGAGGCAGGAACAACCTGTTCTCCG
>NZ_MDGW01000480.1:0-440 GCF_001712525.1 Shigella sp. FC1661 | reverse complement strand
TTTACGCGTATGACAGGCTCCGGAAGACGGTTGTTGCGCACGTATTCGGTGAACGCACTATGGCGACGCTGGGGCGTCTTATGAGCTTGCTGTCACCCTTTGACGTGGTGATATGGATGACGGATGGCTGGCCACTGTATGAATCCCGCCTGAAGGGAAAGCTGCACGTAATCAGCAAGCGATATACGCAGCGAATTGAGCGGCATAACCTGAATCTGAGGCAGCACCTGGCACGGCTGGGACGGAAGTCGCTGTCGTTCTCAAAATCGGTGGAGCTGCATGACAAAGTCATCGGGCATTATCTGAACATAAAACACTATCAATAAGTTGGAGTCATTACCCAGACGGCGTACCACACAGGAAAAGATCGCAATTGTTCAGCAGAGCTTTGAACCGGGGATGACGGTCTCCCTCGTTGCCCGGCAACATGGTGTAGCAGC
>NZ_MDGW01000479.1:0-441 GCF_001712525.1 Shigella sp. FC1661 | reverse complement strand
CGCTTCACCGGGACGTATACCGGAGCTGATGCGCGATCTTGCAAGTATGGGACAACTTGTGAAATTACCGACGAGAAGGGGAAGGGCCTTCCCGAGAGTGGTAAAGGAGAGGCCCTGGAAATACCCCACAGCCCCGAAAAAGAGCCAGTCAGTTGCTTAACTGACTGGCATTACACATCCCGGAGAAGTTTTTTAAGATGGTGAGGTACTTCGGGTTCCTTGCCAACCGGGTGTGTGGAGAGAAGCTGCCGCAGGTGTACCGTGCTCTGGGGATGGATAAACAGGAACCAGTGGCGAAAGTGTGCTATGCACAAATGGTGAAACAGTTCCTGAGTCGTGACTCGTTCGAATGCGTGCTGTGTGGCGGCCGGATGGTATACCGCCGGGCCATCGCGGGACTGAATGTGGAGGGGCTGAAGAAAAACGCGCGGGATATCAGTC
>NZ_MDGW01000478.1:0-445 GCF_001712525.1 Shigella sp. FC1661 | reverse complement strand
ACAGGAAGTAGCTGGGGGCTCTCTGAAGAAGGTAATAGCAGCTTTCCCTCGCGCCATTGTTGTCGCCATTTGAACAACAGATTGGCATTAATGCCATTTTCAAGAGCAAGTTTTGAGATGGATATCCCGGGTTCACAGGAGGCAGCAACGAGCTGCTGTTTAAATTCGGGAGGATAATTAGGGCAGCCTTTTCGCCTGCCGGGATTCACATTTTTCTGCATATCTGACACTTTGGTTCCCACTACTTATTTGGTGGACACCACTTTGTCTAATTCGTCAGATTCTGACCAGACGGTTCAGGCTGTACGCTTACCATCATTCAGTAGCGCATCACGGATCACGTAACAGTAAGCGTAAACTGACCGCCGTATGTAGCCATTAAGCCTGTATTGGTAACGTAGGTGCCCACCTTTTCAACTAGTGGACACCTGTTATGGAACAGAAA
>NZ_MDGW01000477.1:0-453 GCF_001712525.1 Shigella sp. FC1661 | reverse complement strand
GACAGCCTCAACCCCGATATCGCGCAGACCGCCCGCATCCAGGAAGGACGTCCAGCACTGGTTGGCTGTGAACAGGCGTTTCAGCGGGCGGGGCTGAAAATCACCACCACTTCGGGTCATCCGCCTTCATCTCCGCTTCTGTTTCGTATAAATCAAAACGACGGCAGGTATGGCAGAACGTGACGTATTCGTACGGTGAATCCGGGTACATTTTGTGGAAGGTTTCCCAGAAACAGACCGTGCAGGAGGGATGACCGGTGATAAAGTCTGCAAATACGGACTTATAAGGGTGATTATTGGCTCTGGCGACGGCTTTCAGAACCTCTTTCACCATTCTGGTGTGGACTTTCTGGTGCTCCAGGTTGTGTGACATGGGAACTCATTCTGGATGGTTACTCTGAAAGCTCATATTCTGCCACACCCCGATTTGCAGCCGCCAGGCTGCCGTGGTTC
>NZ_MDGW01000476.1:0-455 GCF_001712525.1 Shigella sp. FC1661 | reverse complement strand
TGCGCTGGGTTATCGCTCGCCACGGGAATATCTGCGGCAGCGGGCTTGTAATGGGTTAAGTGATAACAGATGTCTGGAAATATAGGGGCAAATCCAATCCTTAAAAATCACAAATGATTTAACTAATGCATTGAGAATGATGACGGCTCGGTCAACAAGTCATCAACAGACAATAACCACGTAATCATGCTTCTCTGACATTTTATCGGAGAAGCAATGACTCTTTGTCTCAGTACCCTCCTCCTTTTTAAAAGGCAGATTTCAGTCGCTAATACAACACATTTTTAAATACACTTTAACCTGGTTCATTATTACACATCTAAAACATCACAAAAATATTACTTCACACACTATCGGAGGGTAATGCTGCCAACTTACTGATTTAGTGTATGATGGTGATTTTAAGGTGCTTGCGTGGCTTCCATTTCCATCAGATGTCCTTCCTGCTCCGCTAC
>NZ_MDGW01000486.1:0-22987 GCF_001712525.1 Shigella sp. FC1661 | reverse complement strand
CCGGTGTATATTTCATTTGTGGAGTCTCCAGTCTGAGGGAGCTTTATGCATCCCGTATTGGGCACTATGATGCCGGAAATCTGCGAGGCTCCACACCTGTCAGTTTCACCCTTTTAACCATCATACTGCTCCGTGTTTAATTGTGTGAGATGCGTTCATTACATTTTCACTGATTGGTTTACGCGGGTCATGTGCTCCCGTAAAGATCAGACCATTTTCACCAGCCCATGTCTGTAGTTCTGTCAGTATGGCTACAGCCTGTTTGCTGAGTGGCACAAGATGTGGTGTTCGCATCTTGGAGCCCCGGTGTGAGAATTTTACGCCTGGCAGGGGTTCGCGTTCGGCTGGAATAGTCCACATGGCATTGTCAATATCAATTTCAGACCAGCGGGCGTATCTGAGTTCACTGGAACGAATAAAAACCAGTAAATTCAGCATAACGGCAAGCTGGGTGACAGGTTGCCCTTTGTAACTGCCAATACGCGACAAAAGTTCAGGCAGGCGAGAAAGATCAAGAGCGGGGCGATGCTGGCGTTTTACCGTAGTCAATGCGCCAGCCATATCCAGAGCAGGATTATATCTGATGATGCCAGACTGTACGGCATAACGCATTACGGCAGATATTCTTTGCTGCAGACGACTGGCGATTTCATAAATTTGTTTAGCTTCTGTAGCACGAACAGGGATAAGCAGATCCGGGGTATTGAGTGTTGTGATATCCCGGTTGCCGATAAAGGGGAAAACGTGAGTCTCGAGGCTTTTGAGTACTTTATCGCTGTGTGATTGTGCCCATTGTTTATTACTGGCATGCCAGCGTCGCGCAATATGTTCAAAAGAGAGCTGTAAATCAGGGACTACTTTTTTAGCTCTTTTCTGTTCGCAAGGGTCAACCCCCTCCGAAATCAGTTTTCGGGCCTCATCCCGTTTTGTACGAGCTTCGGAGAGAGAAACTTCTGGATACACACCAAGTGCCAGAGTCTTCTCCTTACCCAGAATACGATAACGGAGACGCCAGTAACGGGAGCCATTAGGATGTACCAGCAGGAACATGCCAGCCCCGTCAGTGAGTTTATAAGCCTTGTCAGTGGGCTTTGCAGCCCGGATTTTTGCGTCAGTCAGTGCCATAGTTCAGCCTTCTGAATGCGTTAAAGAGGGTACAAATTCTGTCGAACTGGGGTATGCCCGCAATTATACCCACACAATGGGGTTGATGTGGGGGGAATCTGGTTGAGTTCGGTAGAATTGATTTGTAGGCAGAACGCTTAAATCGTGGCGTTCTGAAACGAAAAACGACCTCCGTAGAGGTCCGTTGATATGAATTTGGTGCCCGGACTCGGAATCGAACCAAGGACACGGGGATTTTCAATCCCCTGCTCTACCGACTGAGCTATCCGGGCAACGGGGCGCATTAAACCGTAATCTGCACATCTCGTCAACCTAATTTCAGTAAAAGCGATTCAACTGCTTAAGATTGCAGCAAATCGCTTCTTTTCTGTGTTTCTGTCAGGTCAATGCACCACCCTGGCGGCAGCGGGCGAAGCGCAGGATATCTTCCGCCAGCCGATGTGCAGTGTCGACATCCGCCTGGCTACGATTCACCAGCATTCGGCTTAAACAGCCTTCCAGCACCAGTTCCATCTGCTTTGCTACCATCGCCGGATCGTCAACTTCCAGTGTGGTTAACAGTTCGTGGGTGAAATCGTAGGCCGCGCTTTTTTGCTGATCGGCCAGTTGATGAATAGGGTGGCCAGGATCGGGATAAAACGTACAGGCAGCGATAAATAGACAGCCCGGATAGCGGTTGTTTTTAACGCACTCCGATAACGCCTGATAACGTGCCAGCAGCTTTTGTTCGGCGGTTTGCGTTTCGTCCAGCATCAGCTGACGACGCCAGACATCTATCTGTTGGCTAAGATAACGCAGCGCATCGTAGAGGATTGCCTCTTTGTCTGGCCAGAAGCGGCGTAGCTCGTCCAGTGGATAATCCACACGTTCAGCAACCATCTCCAGCGTGGTGTTGGCAATCCCTTGTAATTCTAATAATTTCAGGGCTTCTCCCAGTACATCTTCACGTTGCACGCTATTTTCCTCCGTCTTTCCCGCTGTAAGTGTCGTTCACGGTTGGCGATCGCGCAAATGTGCGCTGAAGGTTTCAGCATCCATAAAGCCCGTGACGCGTGCTTGTGGATGCTCCTGGCCTTGTCCGTCAAAAAAGAGAATTGTCGGTAGGCCAAGGACATTAAGATGCTTTAACAGCGCCACATCTTGTGCGTCGTTGGCCGTGATGTTGGCCTGAAGTAAGACCGTGTCTGCTAACGCTTTTTGCACCTGCGGGTCGCTGAAGGTGTATTTCTCAAACTCTTTACAGGCGACGCACCAGTCGGCATAAAGATCTAACATCACCGGTTTGCCTTTGGCTTCAACGAGCGCCTGATTTAACTCATCTACCGTTTTGATTTGTGTAAAGTTGAGATGCGTCTGAGTTTGCGCGGTATGCGTCGCACCAAATGCCCAATCCTGAAGTGGGCGCACGCTAACCAATGCCGCTGCCAGCAGGATTATTTGCACCACGCGCATCCAGCCGCGTTTAGCCTGTAGGCTGGTGATAAAGGCCCAGCCAAAGAATGCGACACCCAGCGCCGACCACAAGCGTAATCCCCATACATCACCAATCACTCGCTCCAGCAGGAAGACCGGCAGTGCGAGGATCACAAAACCAAACGCGGTTTTGACTTGTTCCATCCACGGGCCGCTTTTCGGCAGCAAGCGGTTACCAAAGACGGTAATTAGCATCAGCGGCAGGCCCATGCCCAACGCATAGAGATAAAGCGTGCCGCCGCCCAGCCACATGTTCCCGCTTTGGGCGATATACAGCAGAATCGCGCTAAGCGGTGCGGTGGTGCATGGTGAACAGATAAGTCCGGCAATCGCCCCCATAACAAACACACCGCCAGGTGAGCCGCCCTGTTGGCGATTGCTCATCAACGTGAGACGTGTTTGCAGCGAAGAGGGGAGTTGTAGAGTAAACAAGCCAAACATTGACATCGCCAGCAAGGTAAAGACGATGGCGAGGCCAATGAGCACGTATGGGTGCTGTAGCGCCGCCTGGAACTGTAACCCTGCGGCGGCAACTACCAGACCCAGCGCCGTGTAAGTCAGTGCCATCCCCTGCACATAAATAAAGGTCAGCAACAATGCTCTGGCAGTGGAGAGCCGCTGTTTACCACCCAGCACGATGCCAGAAATCAGTGGGTACATTGGCAGCACGCATGGCGTAAAGGCGATACCAATACCGATCAACAACGCCCAGAGCGCGGAAAAGGGCAATTGCGCGGTGTGCTGCTCTTGCTGCGAAACAGACACAGGCTGTGACGCTGCGTTGTTGGCGACCACTTCGCTTAACGGAACGGTTTTGGTTTCTGGCGGATAACAGAAACCGGCATCAGCACAGCCCTGGTAGGTGACAGTTAACGTCGCTCCCGCACTCGCCTGGTTGATGGTTACGGGAAGCGTCAGCCGATCGCGGTAAATCTCGCTTTTGCCGTAAAACTCATCTTCATGCCAGACGCCTTGCGGCAGCTGCACGTCGGCAATTTTCGCGTGTTCCGGCGTAATGCGGATCTGTTTACGGTAGAGGTAGTAACCGTCTTTGATCTGCCAGGTCAGATTAAGGTCATGTTGGTTTTGCTGAAAATCAAAAGTAAAGGCTTGATCCGCGGGGACAAATTGTGAACGTCCCGGCGCGTCGAATAATCCGGCAAAAACGGAAGTGCTGCAAAGTAGCAGGATCAGCGTAAAGATGCGTTGAGCCATGAGAGGTAATCTGTGTCTCCGTGTGTAACAGGTAAAACCAGAAGTTCCGGGGTTTGATATGGATGATGAGACTTCAGGCATTCCAGCAGTGCCTGCTGGTGAGATACGGTAGTTTTTAAAATCATCTGCACTTCGTATTCTTGCTCCAGCTTACCTTCCCAGTAATAGAGAGAGGTAGCGCCGGGGATCAAGGTCGCGCAGGCCGCCAGTTTTTCCGCCAGCACTTTGGCAGCTAAATCCTGGGCTGTCGCTTCATCTGGTGCCGTACATAGCACCACGACAGACGCGGTATTCGAACTTTTTTCATCAAGCATAAACACCTCGCAAGAACAGATGGAACCGCAAGAGAGAGGTCACTATACAACGTACGGGGGAAGGATGTTAGTCGGCGGGAAAGAAAGCGGGGCGTGAACGCCCCGCGATTGATCATTACAGCATGAAGCTACCCAGCACGAAGCCGAAGCAAACGGCCAGGGCAACACCCAGAGTACCCGGGATGAAGAACGGATGGTTGAAGACGAATTTACCGATACGGGTAGTACCCGTGTCATCCATCTGTACCGCAGCAACCAGCGTCGGGTAGGTCGGCAGAATGAACAGACCAGACACCGCAGCGAAAGAAGCAACAGCGGTCAGCGGTGAAACGTTCAGTGCCAGAGCCATCGGCATCAGTGCTTTTGCGGTTGCAGCCTGAGAGTACAGCAGAGCAGAAGCAAAGAAGAAGATGACGGCCAGCAGCCACGGATGACCCTGAATCACTTCACCAGCGGTATCTTTGATCCAGTCGATGTTGTTGGAAACGAAAGTATCGCCCAGCCACGCAACACCCAGGATACAAATACAGGCGCTCATACCTGCTTTGAAGGTGCTGGAGTTGAGGATGTTGTCGGTATCGACTTTACAGATAACGGTGGTCAGAGTTGCAACGCTGAGCATGATGATCAGGATTGCGTTGGTGGTGTTCATCAGCGGTTTTTCAACCAGACCCATGCTTGGGCTGTTGATGATTGCATAGATAACCACGCCAACTACGCCCAGCAGGAACAGCCAGACGGACGTTTTTGCACCGGATTTGATTTCAATCTGCTTTTCACCGCGCAGTTCAACCAGGCCCTCTTCCAGACGCTTGCGATAAATCGGATCGTCAGAGAGTTTGGAGTTGAACAGCATAGTGACCAGAAAGGACATCACCAGAACCGCCAGCAGGGTGGACGGGATGACCACGGAGAGCAGATGGAGGTAGCTGATGCCATGACCTTCCATCACGGAAGACATGTAAACCACTGCCGCTGAGATTGGCGATGCGGTGATCGCAATCTGCGCGGATACCACTGCAGTAGAGAGCGGACGGCAAGGTTTAACGCCTTGTTCCTTCGCAACTTCAGCGATAACTGGCAGTGTCGCCAGAGAGATGTTGCCAGTACCAGCAAAGATTGTCAGGAAATAGGTCACGATAGGTGCGAGGATCGTGATGTATTTCGGGTTACGGCGCAGCAGCTTTTCTGTCTGATGAACCAGATAGTCCAGACCGCCAGCAACCTGCATGGCAGAAATAGCGGCGATAACCGCCATGATAATGGAAATGACATCGAACGGGATGTTACCGGGTTTAACGCCAATAGCGGCAAGAACCAGCACCCCCAATCCGCCTGCAAAACCAATACCTATTCCCCCCAATCTGGCGCCCAAGAAGATCGCCAGCAAAACTATGATGAGTTCTACAACTAGCATATTAGCCTTCCTTGTTTTTTAACAAGTTGATATTAGATTGTTGTTTTTAAGTTACTGCTCACAAGAAAAAAGGCACGTCATCTGACGTGCCTTCTTTATTTGTACTACCCTGTACGATTACTGTTCGCTTTCATCAGTATAGCGTTTTGCTTTGTAAGCCGGGTGCATCAGATTCTGTACGGAGAAAATATCGTCAAGTTCCGCTTCAGTCAACAGACCGCGTTCCAGAACGACTTCACGTACACTCTTACCGGTTTCGGCACAGATTTTACCCACGATGTCACCGTTGTGGTGACCGATGAACGGGTTCAGGTAAGTAACGATACCGATAGAGTTGTAAACGTAACCTTCGCACACTTCTTTGTTAGCAGTGATGCCGTTAATGCATTTTTCCAGCAGGTTGTAGCAAGCGTTGGTCAGAATGTGAACGGATTCGAACATGGCCTGGCCAATGACCGGCTCCATAACGTTCAACTGCAGCTGACCTGCTTCTGCTGCCATGGTAACAGTGGTGTCGTTACCGATGACTTTGAAGCATACCTGGTTAACCACTTCCGGAACAACCGGGTTTACTTTAGCTGGCATGATGGAAGAGCCCGCCTGCAGTTCTGGCAGGTTGATCTCGTTCAGGCCGGCACGTGGGCCAGAAGAGAGCAAGCGCAGGTCGTTACAGATTTTGGACATCTTCACAGCCAGGCGTTTCAGCGCGCCGTGAACCATAACATAAGCGCCGCAGTCAGAGGTCGCTTCGATCAGGTCTTCAGCCGGTACGCATGGGAAGCCAGTGACTTCAGCCAGTTTTTTCACTGCCAGCGGAGAGTACTCTTTCGGCGTGTTCAGACCAGTACCGATTGCTGTTGCGCCAAGGTTAACTTCCAGCAGCAGTTCAGCGGTACGTTGGATATTTTTCACTTCTTCTTTCAGCAGGATGCTGAAAGCGCGGAATTCCTGACCGAGGGTCATCGGTACTGCGTCCTGCAGCTGGGTACGACCCATTTTCAGGATGTCCTGGAATTCGACAGCTTTACGTTCAAAGCCTTCACGCAGTTGGTTAATCGCATCTACCAGCTTAATCAGGGAAGAGTAAACTGCGATACGGAAACCGGTCGGGTAGGCGTCGTTAGTGGACTGACATTTGTTAACATGGTCGTTCGGGTTCAGGTACTGATATTCACCTTTCTGGTGACCCATCAGTTCCAGACCGATATTGGCCAGCACTTCGTTGGTGTTCATGTTTACGGAAGTACCTGCGCCGCCCTGGTAGACGTCTACCGGGAACTGATCCATGCATTTTCCGTTGTTCAGGACTTCATCACATGCGGCAATGATGGCATTCGCTACACTTTTAGGAATGGTTTGCAGCTCTTTGTTTGCCATAGCTGCGGCTTTTTTAACCATTACCATACCGCGAACAAATTCAGGAATATCACTGATTTTGTTGTTGCTGATATAGAAGTTTTCAATCGCTCTCAGAGTGTGAACACCATAGTAGGCATCAGCTGGAACTTCCCTGGTACCCAACAGATCTTCTTCGATACGAATGTTGTTTGACATGTGAACCTTCTTTTTCAAGCTGCCAATGATTTGCTTTAAACACACAGAATATATGTGGTTTCGAATGTTTTTCGACCGACGATTATCCCCTGCATCGACCGAATACCCGAGATCATATGCTGCTTGAGGATTTCTACCGTAATCTGGATCACTTTAAGTGTCGGTTTTTACCCCTTAATTATTAATTTGTGAAATAGATCACCGCTTTGGGATTACTACCAAAAATAGTTGCGCAAACATCTTGAAATTTTGCTAATGACCACAATATAAGCTGAACGCGATTCGCAACCCATTCAGGTAGCCGGGTTTTACCGGCTGCTATTACAGGAGAAACCTTTGCGCTGGTTACCTTTTATTGCCATTTTCCTTTATGTCTATATTGAGATTTCAATCTTTATTCAGGTTGCCCATGTATTGGGGGTATTGCTGACCCTCGTGCTGGTTATATTCACGTCAGTTATCGGGATGTCACTGGTACGTAACCAGGGCTTTAAGAATTTCGTGCTGATGCAGCAAAAAATGGCGGCGGGTGAAAACCCAGCGGCGGAGATGATTAAAAGTGTTTCGCTGATCATTGCCGGTTTGCTGCTTTTATTACCGGGCTTTTTCACCGACTTCCTCGGTCTTCTGCTTTTATTACCGCCGGTGCAAAAGCATCTGACAGTGAAGTTGATGCCGCATTTGCGCTTTTCTCGTATGCCAGGCGGCGGTTTTAGCGCCGGGACCGGTGGCGGTAATACTTTTGATGGTGAGTACCAGCGAAAGGATGATGAGCGCGACCGCCTTGATCATAAAGACGATCGCCAGGATTAATGTCGAAACGCCGGATTATGTGGTTATGCCATTTTCCGGCGTTTTTCGTTTTGGCAGCAACAGCCATAATCCCGCCAGCACGATCAGCGCATAGAGACTTTTCCAGCCGACCATTGCCAGTAACAGAACGCATAACAGCCCGCCAACCACCGCCAGTAGTCGATAACGTCCTTGCAATAATTTACAGCCTGCCAGCATGCATAACAGATAAATCATAATAAAGATGCCATTGGCATAAATAATAAGAGCGTCCAGATTGATCTCTAAAGCATGAATCACCAAAGTGCTCACCACACAGCAGCCGAGCACCGCATTGAGGGCATTATTCGGGATATGGCGAGAAGAGAGGCGTGCCAGGTAGTGGTCAGGATTATGTTGCGCCTGCGACCATACCAGGCGGGCGAAGCTCTGTATATAAATGTTGAGACTGGCAAAGCAGGCCAGATAGCCAATCACGCAGGCAATCCATAACGCTCCTACACCGAACAGTTGCACTACAATTTTTGGAAGCGATGCTGCCGCCGCCATTTTTTCACCATAGGCGTCGAAGTGTAAGACGACTACCGTACAGCCCCAGTAGACTAATCCTGCCAGCAGCAGACCAATCATCAATGCGCGAGGAAAATCACGCTCTGGATTTTTAAATTCCGAGGCAAGATGGGCAAATGCTTCCAGACCGACAAAACACCAGAACATCACTGATAACGCAGCAAATAACCCGGTAAGTTCGATATTACCAGGTGCCGGGAAGGGGATATTCGCAGGTTTGATATCGCCCGCCCACCAGATAGCGACAATCAGCGCGACGATAAGTCCGGCAATAACGGTTTGTAGATTAGCACTGGAACTGGCACCGCGAGTACCGATATACCACACCAGCGCCAGCGTACCGAGTTCTGCCAACAACAGTTGCCAGCTATGCCAGCCAAACATTGCCTGGCCGAACCCGGCGGCAATTTGTAGCGCGGCTGGCAAACCCACGGGAATGACCGATAAAAACAACCAGCCGGTGACTCGCTCAAGCCGCGAACCAAACGCCATACCGACGAAGTGCGCGACACCGCCTGCGCTGGGATAGTGGCGACCCAGAATCGCAAACACAATCGCAATCGGGAACACTAAGATAATCAAAACGGGCCACGCCCACAGGCTGTTATTGCCTGCTACCTGTGCAGCTAACGCAGGAACGGCAAACACGCCGGTGCCTAATAATGACGTCGATAGCAGGCCAATGCCCTGGGCCAGCCCCAGTTCTTGTTTGAGTCCACTCATGGGTTGATATCCGATTGCGCCCAAATTTTGGGCAACTGCGTAGATTTTCGATGGTAGCACAATCAGATTCGCTTATGACGGCGATGAAGAAATTGCGATGAAATGTGAGGTGAATCAGGGTTTTCACCCGATTTTGTGCTGATCAGAATTTTTTTTCTTTTTCCCCCTTGAAGGGGCGAATCCTCATCCCCATTTCTCTGGTCACCAGCCGGGAAACCACGTAAGCTCCGGCGTCACCCATAACAGATACGGACTTTCTCAAAGGAGAGTTATCAATGAATATTCGTCCATTGCATGATCGCGTGATCGTCAAGCGTAAAGAAGTTGAAACTAAATCTGCTGGCGGCATCGTTCTGACCGGCTCTGCAGCGGCTAAATCCACCCGCGGCGAAGTGCTGGCTGTCGGCAATGGCCGTATCCTTGAAAATGGCGAAGTGAAGCCGCTGGATGTGAAAGTTGGCGACATCGTTATTTTCAACGATGGCTACGGTGTGAAATCTGAGAAGATCGACAATGAAGAAGTGTTGATCATGTCCGAAAGCGACATTCTGGCAATTGTTGAAGCGTAATCCTCGCACGACACTGAACATACGAATTTAAGGAATAAAGATAATGGCAGCTAAAGACGTAAAATTCGGTAACGACGCTCGTGTGAAAATGCTGCGCGGCGTAAACGTACTGGCAGATGCAGTGAAAGTTACCCTCGGTCCGAAAGGCCGTAACGTAGTTCTGGATAAATCTTTCGGTGCACCGACCATCACCAAAGATGGTGTTTCCGTTGCTCGTGAAATCGAACTGGAAGACAAGTTCGAAAATATGGGTGCGCAGATGGTGAAAGAAGTTGCCTCTAAAGCGAACGACGCTGCAGGCGACGGTACCACCACTGCAACCGTACTGGCTCAGGCTATCATCACTGAGGGTCTGAAAGCAGTTGCTGCGGGCATGAACCCGATGGACCTGAAACGTGGTATCGACAAAGCTGTTACCGCTGCAGTTGAAGAACTGAAAGCGCTGTCCGTACCATGCTCTGACTCTAAAGCGATTGCTCAGGTTGGTACCATCTCCGCTAACTCCGACGAAACCGTAGGTAAACTGATCGCTGAAGCGATGGACAAAGTCGGTAAAGAAGGCGTTATCACCGTTGAAGACGGTACCGGTCTGCAGGACGAACTGGACGTGGTTGAAGGTATGCAGTTCGACCGTGGCTACCTGTCTCCTTACTTCATCAACAAGCCGGAAACTGGCGCAGTAGAACTGGAAAGCCCGTTCATCCTGCTGGCTGACAAGAAAATCTCCAACATCCGCGAAATGCTGCCGGTTCTGGAAGCCGTTGCTAAAGCAGGTAAACCGCTGCTGATCATCGCTGAAGATGTTGAAGGCGAAGCGCTGGCAACTCTGGTTGTTAACACCATGCGTGGCATCGTGAAAGTTGCTGCGGTTAAAGCTCCGGGCTTCGGCGATCGCCGTAAAGCTATGCTGCAGGATATCGCAACCCTGACTGGCGGTACCGTAATCTCTGAAGAGATCGGTATGGAGCTGGAAAAAGCAACCCTGGAAGACCTGGGTCAGGCTAAACGTGTTGTGATCAACAAAGACACCACCACCATCATTGATGGCGTGGGTGAAGAAGCTGCAATCCAGGGCCGTGTTGCTCAGATCCGTCAGCAGATTGAAGAAGCAACTTCTGACTACGACCGTGAAAAACTGCAGGAGCGCGTAGCGAAACTGGCAGGCGGCGTTGCAGTTATCAAAGTAGGTGCTGCTACCGAAGTTGAAATGAAAGAGAAAAAAGCACGCGTTGAAGATGCCCTGCACGCGACCCGTGCTGCGGTAGAAGAAGGCGTGGTTGCTGGTGGTGGTGTTGCGCTGATCCGCGTAGCGTCTAAACTGGCTGACCTGCGTGGTCAGAACGAAGACCAGAACGTGGGTATCAAAGTTGCACTGCGTGCAATGGAAGCTCCGCTGCGTCAGATCGTATTGAACTGCGGCGAAGAACCGTCTGTTGTTGCTAACACTGTTAAAGGCGGCGACGGCAACTACGGTTACAACGCAGCAACCGAAGAATACGGCAACATGATCGACATGGGTATCCTGGATCCAACCAAAGTAACCCGTTCTGCTCTGCAGTACGCGGCTTCTGTGGCTGGCCTGATGATCACCACCGAGTGCATGGTTACCGACCTGCCGAAAAACGATGCAGCTGACTTAGGCGCTGCTGGCGGTATGGGCGGCATGGGTGGCATGGGCGGCATGATGTAATTGCCCTGCACCTCGCAGAAATAAACAAACCCCCGGGCAGAAATGTCTGGGGGTTTTTCTTTTGGTCATCTTTCTAGTATAAGATTCAGACACGGACGACGCGAGTGGCGTCCAGCTCATTGATTATGGGGAATAACATGCACGTAAAATACTTAGCAGGGATTGTCGGTGCCGCGCTACTGATGGCGGGTTGTAGCTCCAGCAACGAATTGAGTGCTGCCGGTCAGAGTGTACGCATTGTGGACGAGCAGCCAGGCGCAGAGTGCCAGCTGATTGGTACTGCGACAGGTAAGCAAAGCAACTGGCTTTCCGGGCAACACGGAGAAGAGGGCGGTTCTATGCGCGGCGCAGCAAACGATCTGCGCAACCAGGCGGCTGCAATGGGCGGTAACGTGATTTATGGCATCAGCAGCCCGTCGCAGGGAATGTTGTCCAGTTTTGTCCCGACGGATAGCCAGATTATCGGTCAGGTTTATAAGTGCCCGAACTGATGTGATCCAGAGGCTGGGTGACAAACGTATTATTGCCTGATGCGCTTCGCTTATCAGGCCTACAGCAGGCATTGCAACTGATTGAATGCTTGAGAATTTGTAGGCCGGATAAGGCGTTTACGCCGCATCCGGCATGACCAACGATCACGTTATCAGTCATTTCAGGCTGGATGGCTCCAGCCTCGCATTAGCAAAGATGAGATTATTTCGCCTGTGGTGCAGTTTTGCTGGTGGATTGAACACGTAAGTGATGCAGCGCGCGTAAGCATTGATCCTGGGTTAGCGGTTGGGCGTTATTCGCCGCTACGGTGCGAACATAGACCTGACATGGCACACCCGCGAGTTTTTTCAGTCGTGGGCTGAAATCAAGCATTCGGCGAGTGATCGCCTCTACTTCTTTACCCGGCGTTGCTTCACGCGTTTTCACCACTGCGCCGCTAAATTGTTCTTTGCCACTTTCATCTTTAAAGCGGTAAAGCACCGCCAGATAATGGTCGAACAAGTTATGTTTCCATTCCGGTTGGGAATAGGTGTCATATTCCAGATTGCCATTTTCCTGGCAGTCAACGTCATATAACGGCAGGAAATCTAACAGTGAGGTAATACGTAATGCCAGTTCACGCATTTCCGCATTATTAATTGCATGAATGATTGCTCGCGCTAGCATTTCAATCTGCAACTCATTGACGACTAACTCACATTTGCTACCGTCATGTAGCGTTAATACGAAGGTAAGATTTTCGCCTTGATTATCGGTAAGTTCCAGCGTGTTAACCCGACGATTAATATCGGCATTTTTAAGCTCATCAACCAGAATTTCTGGGATGTTTTCTGCCATTTTCTTAATGACTTTATCGCGAGCTTGCTCATACTGAAGGCGTGCAGCAGCATCCAGTTTATGCTTTTGATGCAGACGACTTTCCAGCGCAATCAGCAGGTCGCGCAGTTCCATGACAGACATAAAGAACAACGATTCTTTATTGCGAGGTTCTTTAATTTTCAGCGCCAGTGCAATGAAATTATTACTCTTGCGAATAACACCGGTATTAACACCCTTGATGCTTATGGCCATGTAGGTTCTCCCTAACCATTTCTCAATTAAATAATTAATTTTAATTTATAAGCCAGATAAATGGGCTTGGTAGTAATAGTTGTTAAAATAACATAAATAGCCGTGCTCACTCTATATAAACAGAAAAGAAAGGTTAATTATTGGTGTTAGCTATATAAAAAGTAACAACAGCAATGCATATGAATAATTAAAGGTTATGCAACGGGCAAAGATTAAATTTCTCAGTTTAATGACAGGTTGCTGTACTTGCGTTTGTTGCTCTTGCCGGATGCGGCGTAAACGCCTTATCCGGCCTACAGTTCATTGCAAATCCATTCAATTTCAATGCACGATGTAGGCCTGATAAGCGTAGCGCATCAGGCAATTTTAATGTTTAACTTCCCTGTTTAATCAGTAACTGCTGGCGTAGCTGGAGATCCAGCGGCGTTTTGCTGGGTTCGCCGCCAATTTCTCGCGCCAGTTTCGGCACCAGATATCCCGACACCAATGTCAGCAACTCACGCATAATCTGCCGTGCTTCGTCATCACTCACCATAAAATGCGCCGCGCCCTGTACTTTATCGAGCACATGCAGGTAATACGGCATCACGCCGGCATCGAACAACGCATTACTCAGGTTTGCCAGCGTTTGTGCGTTATCGTTCACATCACGTAACAGAACGCTCTGGTTCAGCAAAGTAACGCCTACCCGGCGCAACTTAGCCATCGCCTGACGGAATGTTTCATCTATCTCATTGGCATGGTTGATGTGATTCACCAGCAGGATTTGCAGCGTAGAATGTGAAAAGCGTTCAACCAGCGCATCTGTGATGCGTGCCGGGATCACAATCGGCAGACGGCTGTGAATCCGCAGACGTTTGATATGCGGGATGGCTTCCAGTTGTGTGAGCAACCAGTCCAGCTCGTGATCTTTCGCCATCAGCGGATCGCCGCCGGAGAAAATCATCTCGTCCAGTTCCGGATGCGCAGCAACATACTCAAGTGCAGTCTGCCAGTTACGCTTGTTGCCCTGATTTTCGGCATAGGGGAAGTGGCGACGGAAGCAATAGCGGCAATTTACCGCGCAGCCGCCTTTGACCAGCAAAAGCGCCCGGTTGTGGTATTTATGCAACAAACCAGGCACTACGCTGTGCTGTTCTTCCAGTGGGTCGGTGGAGAATCCGGACGCGACGACAAACTCATCTTGCGAGGTAAGTACCTGACGCAAAAGAGGATCGTCCGGATTGCCTTTCTCCATGCGATCGATAAATGAGCGGGGCACACGCAGGGCAAACAGCTTTTTGGCGCTGCGTCCGGCCAACAGTTTTTCGTCCGCGTCTATATTCAAAAGACGCAGAAGTTCATCAGGATCGGTCACAACATCGGCAAGTTGCGTTAACCAATCTTCTCTGGATGGGGTATTTAGGGTTACAATATGTGCCATTTTGTGGCTTAGCTACCAATTAACAAATTTCAGAGGGCCTTATGGCAACGTACTATAGCAACGATTTTCGTGCTGGTCTTAAAATCATGTTAGACGGCGAACCTTACGCGGTTGAAGCGAGTGAATTCGTAAAACCGGGTAAAGGCCAGGCATTTGCTCGCGTTAAACTGCGTCGTCTGCTGACCGGTACTCGCGTAGAAAAAACCTTCAAATCTACTGATTCCGCTGAAGGCGCTGATGTTGTCGATATGAACCTGACTTACCTGTACAACGACGGTGAGTTCTGGCACTTCATGAACAACGAAACTTTCGAGCAGCTGTCTGCTGATGCAAAAGCAATTGGCGATAACGCTAAATGGCTGCTGGATCAGGCAGAGTGTATCGTAACTCTGTGGAATGGTCAGCCGATCTCCGTTACTCCGCCGAACTTCGTTGAACTGGAAATCGTTGATACCGATCCGGGCCTGAAAGGTGATACCGCAGGTACTGGCGGCAAACCGGCTACCCTGTCTACTGGCGCTGTGGTTAAGGTTCCGCTGTTCGTACAAATCGGCGAAGTCATCAAAGTGGATACCCGCTCTGGTGAATACGTCTCTCGCGTGAAGTAATGCGGTTGTGGTGCGGCCTGCAGGCTGCACCATCACTTATTCAGGTCAGAGATGATGAAACGCCTTATCGTTCTTGTTTTGCTTGCTAGTACGCTGCTCACGGGCTGTAACACCGCTCGCGGTTTCGGCGAAGACATCAAACATCTCGGCAACTCCATCTCTCGCGCTGCCAGCTAATTTTTCTTCTCTTCCGAAAAATCATCAGATTTCCGTCATTTTTGGCGATGTTGTCTATTATTAATTTGCTATAGGCAAACATAAATAACATTACCTAAAAGGAAGACGTTATGGTGAAGAAGACAATTGCAGCGATCTTTTCTGTTCTGGTGCTTTCAACAGTATTAACTGCCTGCAACACCACGCGTGGCGTTGGTGAAGACATTTCTGATGGCGGTAACGCGATTTCTGGCGCAGCAACGAAAGCGCAGCAATAGCAATAAGCAATAACGGTACGACAGCTGTGTCGTGCCGTTTGTTTTTTCTGCGATAGTCACTAAGGTAATAGTTGAAATTCCCCTGCCACCTGGCAAAATATCCGTTCAACCATCAGCTTTGCAGGACGACCTGCAAACGCGTCTTTTCACCGGGGACGGCCCCAATTCTCCGGAGCCTGATATGTCCTGGATTATCTTAGTTATTGCTGGTCTGCTGGAAGTGGTATGGGCCGTTGGCCTGAAATATACCCACGGCTTTAGTCGTTTGACGCCGAGTGTTATTACCGTGACGGCGATGATTGTCAGTATGGCGCTACTTGCCTGGGCGATGAAATCGTTACCAGTAGGGACGGCTTATGCCGTGTGGACGGGTATTGGCGCAGTCGGCGCGGCTATCACCGGCATTGTGCTGCTCGGTGAGTCCGCTAACCCGATGCGCCTGGCGAGTCTGGCGTTAATCGTATTGGGGATTATTGGTCTGAAACTCAGCACTCACTAACTACCGGGCTGCTGTACCCAAATAAACTTACTGACATCAAACCCTTCCCGGGTCGCGACTGCCAGCATCTCCTGTTTCACTTCGTCAGAAATGGTTGGCGTGCGGGAGAGTATCCACAGGTAGTCGCGGTCCGGGCCGCAAACCAGCGCATGGCGGTATTCCCGATCAAGTGCAATGACGTTATAACCGCCATAGAAAGGACCAAAGAATGACACTTTCAGCGCAGCGCGTGTTGGTGCGCCGGTAAAGTACGCTTTCCCTTCACTCTGCTGCCACATTTCTCTGTCAGGGTTATAGCCTTTATTGATGACATTCAGGCCGCCGCCATCACGCAGACTGTATGTTGCGGTGACTTTTTCCAGTCCACGTTCAAAACGGTGATCAAAACGGGCAATCTCATACCAGGTACCGAGATAGCGTTTAGCGTCGAAATTATTCACTACTGTCACGCCACGCGGCGGCGTAGGAGAACTGCAGGCAACGACCAGAAATGCAGCTGTCGCTGCGGCAACGAGAGGGAGCAGGCGCATAAATGTTTCCTTACTGGTTTTTTTCTAAGTGTAGATGACAGCAAGGAAAAGCGCAGAAAAGGTCCGAAAATTCGGACCCGATGAAATTTTACTGTAGAGCGTTGAGAATCTGACAGGCGGCGGCGACTCTCGCTGGATTGGGATAGTTTTTGTTAGCCAGCATCACGATACCCAGCTCTTTTTCTGGAATAAACGCGACATAGCTACCAAATCCGCCGGTCGCCCCCGTTTTATGTACCCATGATGCGCGTACTGCAGGAGTTGGGGGCTTAATCGCTTTTACCGGGCGTGCTGCCAGTGCAATTTTATTGTCACTGCCGTTAATGATGCTGTCAGGATTGACCGGCCAGTCCAGCATTTCCCAGCCCAGGCCCTGATACATATCGCCGATTTGCCAGTAGCGAGATTGTGCCAGTTGTATCCCTTGTTGAAGCGTTTTCTCATTGATATCAAGGGGGGTTAAATTGCTTTGCACCCAGCGGGCCATATCTTCAATGGTCGACTTCACACCATAAGCTTCAGCATCTAACGCCCCTGGCGAAACATGAACTGCCTTGCCTTCGCGATATCCCCAGGCGTAATTCTTTTCTTCTGCGGGCGGTACATTAATCCACGTATGGTTGAGTTTGAGTGGCTGGAAGACACGAGTTTGCATCGCCTGCTCAAAACTCAAACCAGACGGCTTCACAGCCAGTGCGCCGAACAAACCGATACTGGAGTTGGCATACAGACGTTGTGTTCCTGGAGCCCATGCAGGCTGCCAGTTTTGATAGAAGCGCAGCAAGTCGCTTGAGGATTTCACTTCATCCGGCATCTGCAATGGCAGGCCGCCAGCGGTGTAGGTCGCAAGATGTAATAGTGTGATCCCATTCCACTGTTTAGCGGTAAGTTCAGGCCAGTATTTTGTTGCGGGATCGCTTAACTTGATTTCCCCTCGAGCAATAGCGTCGCCACCAAGCACGCCCGTAAATGTTTTGCTGACCGAACCTAACTCAAACAACGTTTGCTGTGTGACGGGCTGCTTTTTGGCGATGTCCGCATAGCCCCAGGTAAAGTAATAAGGTTTACCCTGATAAATTACCGCCACCGCCATACCGGGGATCTTTTGTTGCTCTATAAGCGGGGTAATTGTGCGATGCACAATATCGTTGATTTGTTGAGGGGCAGCAAATGTGGAGCAAGAGGCGGTAATTAATAAGGCGCAGAGCGTCGTTTTGAACATAAGGTCTGGTTTCCATACAAAACGCCCGCCATAGGCGGGCCGGATTTACATTGGCGATACGTTAGATTGTAACGATACCAATCAGCGTGACAACTGTCAGGATAGCAGCCAGACCGTAGAAAACCCATTTGCCCGCAGGCACGTGAATTTTCAGATCGTGCATCGCGTGGTGCATACGGTGTAAACCACACCACAGCGGCAGAACGATCATCAGGAACAGGAATACGCGACCAATGAAGCTCTGCGCGAACGCCAGAACGCGCTCGTAGCTCAGCGCATCACCCGGAAACAGCCCCAGTGGCAGCAGAATACCCACCAGCAGGATCATCACCGGCGCAATAATTGCGCTCCACATACCACCGGCCCCGAAGAGGCCCCAGAATACCGGTTCGTCAGAATGCTTTGGATTTGGATTAATCATCTCAGGCTCCTTACCAGTACAGGGCAACAAACAGGATTACGATGGTGGCAACCACAGTTACCGCCCAGAGACTTTTGATAATTGGCTCTGGTCCCATTTTTTCGTCTTTTACAATGATATTGGCCGCTTTCGGTGCCAGTTCAAACCAGGTTTTGGTGTGCAGCAGAGCTGCCGCCAGAGTGATCAGGTTAATGATCACGATAACCGGGTTTTGTAAAAAGTCGACGAATCCCGCCCAGGCTTCCGGGCCATTTTTCAGGGCAAACAGCCCGAAAATCAGTTCAATGCTGAACCACACAGCCGGAACCGCCGTGCCTTCGCGCAGCATGTAAAAGCGATAAAACGGCAATTTTTTCCACCAGGTGGACGTCATTGGCCGTACATACGGTTTACGTTTAGTCGTCATGTTGCACTCCTTAGCGTGGTTTCAGGGTCGCGATAAGAAAGTCTTTCGAACTTTCTACTTTGCCCTGCTGAATGGCCGCAGCCGGATCGACGTGTTTCGGGCAGACTTCGGAGCAATAGCCCACGAAAGTACAGCTCCATACGCCGTTCTGGCTGTTCAACTGCGCCATACGCTCCTTCTTACCGTGGTCGCGGCTATCTTCGTTATAACGATGCGCCAGCGTAATGGCAGCCGGACCGATGAACTCTGGGTTCAGGCCAAACTGCGGGCACGCGGCGTAGCACAGACCACAGTTGATGCAACCGGAGAACTGGTGATACTTTGCCATCTGCGCCGGGGTCTGGATGTTAGTACCCTGATCCGCGGTGCGGGAGTTGCCGATGATGTACGGTTTGATCGCTTCCAGACTTTCGATGAAGTGGGTCATATCGACCACCAGATCGCGTTCAATCGGGAAGTTAGCTAACGCTTCAACCTTCATACCGTCGGTGTAATCACGCAGGAAGGTTTTACATGCCAGTTTTGGCACGTTGTTAACCATCATGCCGCAGGAACCACAAATCGCCATACGGCAGGACCAGCGGTAACTCAGGTCCGGTGCCAGGTTGTCTTTGATGTAGCCCAGCGCATCCAGTAATGAGGTAGTTGCGTCATAAGGCACTTCATAGAATGCGCTATGCGGTGCGGTATCGACTTCCGGGTTATAGCGCACCACCTCAATTTTCAGGTTTTTCATCTCAGCCATTCGCCTTCTCCTTCTTATTGGCTGCTTCCGCCTTATCGGCTGCATCCGCTTCGCCACCGTAAACGCGTTTAGCTGGCGGCAGCGTAGTAATCTTCACGTCGCTGTACTCCAGGCGAGTCGTGCCATCAGCATCGCGGAAGGCGAGGGTGTGTTTGAGGAAGTTGACGTCGTCACGCTCGGTGCAACCTTCGTCCAGACGCTGGTGTGCGCCGCGGGACTCTTTACGTGCCATTGCGGAGTGCGCCATACATTCAGCAACGTTCAGACCGTGGCCCAGTTCAATGGTGTAGAGCAGGTCGGTGTTGAACACGCTGGAGGTGTCGGTGATGCGCACGCGCTTGAAGCGTTCCTGCAGCTCTGCCAGCTTGTCGATGGTTTTCTGCATCAGTTCCGGCGTACGGTAGATACCGCAACCTTCTTCCATTGCTAGGCCCATTTCGTCGCGGATCTTCGCCCAGTTTTCGCCGCCATCCTGGTTAACCAGATCTTTCAGACGTTGTTCAACGCCAGCTGCCTGCGCTTCAATTGCCTCTTCGTTGCCATTACCGGCAGTTGCTGCACGCTCTGTCGCTTGTTCACCGGCCAGACGGCCGAAGACCACCAGTTCCGCCAGGGAGTTGGAGCCCAGACGGTTTGCACCGTGCAGACCAACAGAGGAACATTCACCCACGGCGAACAGACCTTTAATGCGGGTTTCACAGTTCTGATCGGTTTCGATACCGCCCATGGTGTAGTGTGCGGTCGGACGTACCGGAATCGGTTCTTTAACCGGATCGACGCCAACGTACGCTTTCGCCAGTTCGCAGATGAACGGCAGACGTTCATGCAGTTTTTTCTCGCCGAGGTGACGCAAGTCGAGATAAACCACATCGCCACGCGGCGTGGAGATGGTGTTGCCTTTACGCCATTCGTGCCAGAAGGCCTGAGAAACTTTGTCGCGTGGACCCAGTTCCATATATTTGTTTTTCGGCTCGCCCAGCGGAGTTTCCGGGCCCATGCCGTAATCTTGCAGATAACGGTAGCCATTTTTGTTGACCAGAATACCGCCTTCACCACGGCAGCCTTCGGTCATCAGGATACCGGAACCTGGCAGACCGGTTGGGTGATACTGAACGAATTCCATGTCACGCAGCGGAACGCCGTGGCTTAGCGCCATACCCATACCGTCACCGGTAACGATGCCGCCGTTGGTGTTGTAACGATAAACGCGACCCGCACCGCCAGTAGCCATAACGACCGCGTTAGCACGGATCTGCACCAGCGTGCCTTCCATCATGTTCATTGCTACCAGGCCGCGAACATGACCATCATCAACCAGAATATCCAGCACGAAATGTTCGTCAAAACGCTGGATCTGCGGGAATTGCAGAGAGGTCTGGAACAGCGTGTGCAGCATATGGAAGCCGGTCTTATCGGCGGCGAACCAGGTGCGCTCGATTTTCATGCCGCCGAAGCGACGTACGTTGACGCTACCATCCGGGCGACGGCTCCATGGGCACCCCCACAGTTCCAGTTGGGTCATTTCGGTTGGGCAGTGGTGGACGAAATAATCCACGACATCCTGCTCACACAACCAGTCGCCACCCGCTACTGTATCGTGAAAGTGATATTCGAAGCTGTCATGATCCTGCGCGACAGCGGCGGAGCCCCCTTCTGCAGCAACGGTATGGCTACGCATCGGGTATACTTTTGAGATTAGTGCGATTTTTGCATTTGGATTTGCTTGCGCGGCAGCAATTGCAGCACGTAATCCCGCGCCACCGGCGCCTACAATGGCAAGATCGGCTTGAAAGGTTTGCACGACATTCCTCCAGATTGTTTTTATCCCACAGCCCCGTACTTCAGGGTAAGTGCCTGAAAGTTACGGTCTGCGAACGCTATTCCACTGCTCCTTTATAGGTACAACAGTATAGTCTGATGGATAAGTCTGAAATTTGACGAGATCGATTTTTTTAGTGCGCAAGAGGGCTAAATTATCACTGAAGATGATTCATTTAATTACTAAACCATCAGATCGTGCTTTTTTTAGTCACTGCCCACCGCTGTTTGATTCCTGCGTAAAATTTGTCTCGCCGTCGCGTTGCGAGTAGACTTCGTGCCCTTGTCAAAAACTGGAGATTTAACTATGAGCGAAACGGCATCCTGGCAGCCGAGCGCATCCATTCCTAACTTATTAAAACGCGCGGCGATTATGGCGGAGATCCGTCGTTTCTTTGCTGATCGTGGAGTGCTGGAGGTGGAGACGCCTTGTATGAGCCAGGCGACGGTAACCGATATTCATTTGGTCCCGTTTGAGACACGTTTCGTTGGCCCCGGGCATTCGCAGGGGATGAATCTCTGGTTAATGACCAGCCCGGAATACCATATGAAACGCCTGCTGGTTGCCGGTTGTGGGCCGGTATTCCAGCTGTGCCGCAGCTTCCGTAATGAAGAGATGGGGCGTTATCACAACCCTGAGTTCACTATGCTTGAGTGGTATCGACCGCACTATGATATGTACCGGTTGATGAACGAGGTGGACGATCTCTTACAACAGGTGCTGGACTGCCCGGCAGCAGAAAGCCTTTCTTATCAACAAGCTTTCTTGCGTTATCTGGAAATTGACCCGCTCTCTGCCGACAAAACGCAACTGCGGGAAGTCGCAGCGAAACTGGATTTGAGTAACGTTGCTGATACCGAAGAAGACCGCGACACGTTGCTACAATTGCTGTTTACCTTTGGCGTAGAGCCAAATATTGGCAAAGAAAAACCGACCTTTGTGTACCACTTTCCAGCCAGCCAGGCATCACTGGCGCAAATCAGTACCGAAGATCATCGGGTCGCTGAACGCTTTGAGGTTTATTATAAAGGTATTGAGCTGGCGAATGGTTTCCATGAATTAACGGATGCCCGTGAGCAGCAACAACGCTTTGAACAAGATAACCGTAAGCGCGCGGCGCGCGGTTTGCCGCAGCACCCCATTGACCAGAATCTGATTGAAGCCTTGAAAGTCGGTATGCCTGACTGTTCCGGCGTGGCATTAGGTGTTGATCGTCTGGTGATGTTGGCGCTGGGCGCGGAGACACTGGCTGAAGTCATCGCCTTTAGCGTTGACCGGGCATAATTCTGAAAAATTACTGAATTAACAGCGAAGAATGGCGTGATAAGCGCCATTCTGTAGCATATATTTTCATTTTTCCGTTAAAGGCCACAATTTAAGACTGGATATTTGATATCATCCGGGTATCAATTCTGTATTGGTTTTTACGCTGCCTGCTCAATGTTGCGCAGTGCAGTTCAGTGGGCACGTGTTATACACGCGCTGAAATGAAGGATGGTTTCATGCCTCACACGATAAAAAAGATGAGTCTGATAGGACTCATATTGATGATCTTTACTTCCGTATTTGGATTTGCCAATAGCCCATCGGCTTATTACTTAATGGGTTATAGTGCGATTCCCTTTTATATATTTTCTGCATTGTTATTCTTTATTCCATTCGCCTGGTAATGCTGCCAACTTACTGATTTAGTGTATGATGGTGATTTTAAGGTGCTTGCGTGGCTTCCATTTCCATCAGATGTCCTTCCTGCTCCGCTACTGAAGGCGTGGTGCGTAACGGCAAAAGCACTGCCGGACATCAGCGCTATCTCTGCTCTCATTGCCGTAAAACATGGCAACTACAGTTCACTTACACCGCCTCTCAGCCCGGTAC
>NZ_MDGW01000474.1:0-459 GCF_001712525.1 Shigella sp. FC1661 | reverse complement strand
GCATCCAGCACGAATGTCGTCTCCATGGACGATGAGACCCGCCACCCCACAATGTATCCGGCAAACACATCAATGATGAACGCCACATAGACGAAGCCCTGCCATGTGCTGACGTAAGTAAAATCAGCTACCCACAGCTGGTCAGGTCGTTCTGCCACGAACTGACGGTTTACGCGGTCGCCTGCGGCAACGGCTTTCCGGCTGATGGTCGTACGGACCTTTTTACCCCGGAGAACACCGGCAAGTCCCATAACCGCCATGAGACGTGCCACAGTGCATCTGGCCACTCTGATACCTTCCCGTAACAACTGACGCCAGACTTTACACCGTATACCTTGTGATTTTCATCGTATACGCGCTGTATCTCTTTCTTCAGCCAGTCATCGCGCTGCGCACGGGCACTGCGTTTATCCGGATGATGTCGCTGTTGCTGACAGTGGTAATACGTTGACGGGGCAA
>NZ_MDGW01000473.1:0-472 GCF_001712525.1 Shigella sp. FC1661 | reverse complement strand
TCTTACGATTCATCATCGTGTTGCGAAAATTTGAGAGACTCACGAACAACTTTCGTTGTTCAGTGTTTCAATTTTCAGCTTGATCCAGATTTTTAAAGAGCAAATATCTCAAACATCACCCGAAGATGAGTTTTGAGATATTAAGGCAGGTGACTTTCACTCACAAACCAGCAAGTGGCGTCCCCTAGGGGATTCGAACCCCTGTTACCGCCGTGAAAGGGCGGTGTCCTGGGCCTCTAGACGAAGGGGACACGAAAATTGCTTATCACGCGTTGCGTGATATTTTCGTGTAGGGTGAGCTTTCATTAATAGAAAGCGAACGGCCTTATTCTCTTCATCCTCACTCCCAACGCGTAAACGCCTTGCTATTCACTTTTCATCAGACAATCTGTGTGAGCACTGCAAAGTACGCTTCTTTAAGGTAAGGAGGTGATCCAACCGCAGGTTCCCCTACGGTTACCTTGTTACGACT
>NZ_MDGW01000472.1:0-475 GCF_001712525.1 Shigella sp. FC1661 | reverse complement strand
TTTTCCAGAGGCGGTCGAACTCCGCCTTCGCAAAATAAGCGGAAGCCTGGCGAAGGATATCGTTACTGCGGCGCAGTTCACGATTTTCACGTTCCAGCTCTTTCAGACGCTGACGTTCAGCGGTGGTGAGCCCGCCATCACCGCCTCCGGTATCCCGCTCATGCTGGCGTACCCAGACACGCAGAGTCTCCGGTGTACAGCCAATCTTTGGGGCAATGGAACAAATTGCCGCCCACTGTGAGTCATATTCGCCCTGACTTTCCAGAACCATACGAATCGCCCTCTGACGGACTTCGGGGGAAAAACGAGTATTTTTAGTCATCCTGTTTACCTCTTTCTCAGGGAGTTTAGTCTCCAGGATTCCCGGGGCGGTTCAGAGTTTAACGGACACTCCTTCCTGAAATAGAATGGCATCAGAAGGAGCTAATAATGAGCAGAAAAAACCAACGTTACTCTAAAGAGTTCAAAGCCGAAG
>NZ_MDGW01000471.1:0-481 GCF_001712525.1 Shigella sp. FC1661 | reverse complement strand
CAGAATGAACATCCGCATCTTCCTGTTGAAAGTCGTCGTCAGGCAAAGGGAACTCGCTTCCTGTGGCAGCACAGCGATAAATGGATGACCGAATCCAGGCAGGAAAAGCTGATATGGCTGCGTGCGCAGATGAAGCTGACGAGCCTGTGCTGGGCGCTGAAAGAACTGGCAAAGGATATCTGGAGCAGACCATGGAGCGAGGAAAGACGCAACGACTGGCAGAGATGGCTGTCGCTGGCGGCCAACAGTGACGTCCCCATGATGAAGAATGTGGCTAAAACGATAGGGAAAAGGTTGTACGGTATCCTGAACGCCATGCGCCATGGCGTATCAAACGGAAATGCGGAAGCACTGAACAGCAAGATCAGGCTGCTGAGAATAAAAGCCAAGGGCTACCGCAACCGGGAGCGCTTTAAGCTGGGAGTGATGTTCCACTATGGGAAACTGAATATGGCGTTCTAAGCCTTCCCACCATGATCGG
>NZ_MDGW01000470.1:0-483 GCF_001712525.1 Shigella sp. FC1661 | reverse complement strand
TCTTACGATTCATCATCGTGTTGCGAAAATTTGAGAGACTCACGAACAACTTTCGTTGTTCAGTGTTTCAATTTTCAGCTTGATCCAGATTTTTAAAGAACAAAACTTCGCAGTGAACCTTTTCAGGTACACTCTGAAGTATTTTTTATTTAATCACTACAGAGATGGTGGAGCTATGCGGGATCGAACCGCAGACCTCCTGCGTGCAAAGCAGGCGCTCTCCCAGCTGAGCTATAGCCCCATAACATGTAGTTAAAACCTCTTCAAATTTGCCGTGCAAATTTGGTAGGCCTGAGTGGACTTGAACCACCGACCTCACCCTTATCAGGGGTGCGCTCTAACCACCTGAGCTACAAGCCTGTAGAGGTTTTACTGCTCATTTTCATCAGACAATCTGTGTGAGCACTGCAAAGTACGCTTCTTTAAGGTAAGGAGGTGATCCAACCGCAGGTTCCCCTACGGTTACCTTGTTACGACTTCACC
>NZ_MDGW01000469.1:0-489 GCF_001712525.1 Shigella sp. FC1661 | reverse complement strand
AGCACATGCTGTACCTGTTCACCCAGCCCGTTGAAAGACTTACGCATATCGGTTATCCCAGCAACGAGCCAGATGCGGGTGCCTGACGGGAGTGAGATCATCGTCCCCTCCCGGTCAGTTCACGGATCAACACTGTGAGCAGCTCTGGTGAAGGATTTTCCAGCGTCATGTTACCGTGACGGAACTCCACCTTGCAGGAGCTGGCACTAACTGTAGTCTGAGTAGATAAAGACGGAGTAAGAGCAGCCACCGGTTCTTTCGGCTCATCCGGCGTTATCTCCACAGGTAATAATTCAACGCCAGTGTCAGAAGAGGTTGTTACCGGAAGACGCCGCGATATGCGCCCTTCGTTCTGCCAGAGCCTGAGCCATTTGAACAGCAGGTTATCATTGATATCGTGTTCCCGGGCAATACGGGCAACAGAGGCTCCTGGTTGTGAAGCCAGTTTAACCATTTGAAGTTTAAACTCATTTGAAAATGATCTGCGGG
>NZ_MDGW01000468.1:0-490 GCF_001712525.1 Shigella sp. FC1661 | reverse complement strand
TGACGGTTTACGCGGTCGCCTGCGGCAACGGCTTTCCGGCTGATGGTCGTACGGACCTTTTTACCCCGGAGAACACCGGCAAGTCCCATAACCGCCATGAGACGTGCCACAGTGCATCTGGCCACTCTGATACCTTCCCGTAACAACTGACGCCAGACTTTACGCACACCGTATACCTGATGATTCCCATCGTATACGCGCAGTATCTCTTTCTTCAGCCAGTCATCGCGCTGCGCACGGGCACTGCGTTTATCAGGATGATGTCGCTGTTGCTGACAGTGGTAATACGTTGACGGGGCAATATGTAGTTCACTGCATACCGGTCCGACCCCGTACAGCTTACGCAGCTTATCCAGCAGTGGCATCACTTTTCCAGAGGCGGTCGAACTCGGCCTTCGCAAAATAAGCGGAAGCCTGGCGAAGGATATCGTTACTGCGGCGCAGTTCACGATTTTCACGTTCCAGCTCTTTCAGACGCTGACGTTCAGCG
>NZ_MDGW01000467.1:0-491 GCF_001712525.1 Shigella sp. FC1661 | reverse complement strand
CGCTGAACGTCAGCGTCTGAAAGAGCTGGAACGTGAAAATCGTGAACTGCGCCGCAGTAACGATATCCTTCGCCAGGCTTCCGCTTATTTTGCGAAGGCCGAGTTCGACCGCCTCTGGAAAAAGTGATGCCACTGCTGGATAAGCTGCGTAAGCTGTACGGGGTCGGACCGGTATGCAGTGAACTACATATTGCCCCGTCAACGTATTACCACTGTCAGCAACAGCGACATCATCCTGATAAACGCAGTGCCCGTGCGCAGCGCGATGACTGGCTGAAGAAAGAGATACTGCGCGTATACGATGGGAATCATCAGGTATACGGTGTGCGTAAAGTCTGGCGTCAGTTGTTACGGGAAGGTATCAGAGTGGCCAGATGCACTGTGGCACGTCTCATGGCGGTTATGGGACTTGCCGGTGTTCTCCGGGGTAAAAAGGTCCGTACGACCATCAGCCGGAAAGCCGTTGCCGCAGGCGACCGCGTAAACCGTCA
>NZ_MDGW01000466.1:0-495 GCF_001712525.1 Shigella sp. FC1661 | reverse complement strand
TTCTGCTCTTCTGCCTGCGCCCAGCGGTCAGCTTCCGTACGCTTCAGTACAGCATGCCATGGTCCCCAGAGGGAGAACCAGTCCTTAAATTCATTCTCTTCACGGCTTCTGACCATGGCTTCGGCAGTGCGGAGGTCATTTGCTGTCACTCCCGACACGCCATAGAAACGCATTTCCTTCACGGCAGTGGAGAGCTGAAGTTTCTCTGCGAGCATGGTCTGGAAGGCCAGGTAGACTTCTATCTCATCCACAAAATGGAGAGTTCTGACTTTATCCCGGGCAATGTCCTCCAGAATTTCGAGGCGGAACATTTCCCTGCCCAGGGAGAGCAGAGCGCCGGTATCATTATCGAAAAGGCCTTCTGATGCCTGATGGACCAGGAGGGTTTTCCGGAGATTGTTCCATGTGAGCGCGACACGGTCCTCACAGCTCTCAGTGGCATCAGCAGCAACAGCGAAAGACTGCTGTCGAAGCTCCGCAGAGGCACTGAGTTTT
>NZ_MDGW01000465.1:0-497 GCF_001712525.1 Shigella sp. FC1661 | reverse complement strand
GGGAATATCTCCCCGGCAGCCTTCAGGGAAAAATATCATCAGATGACTGCTTAAAAAAAGAACAAATGGTAGTGTCCGCTATTGCCAGTACACCTCACTGAGCCGGAGATTCCGGATCAACGGCAATGCTGACCACCGTCTCTTCCTGTGGTGGATTCTGTTGCTGGTGGGCGTGAGGCAGCAGCGCAAGATTTTTTGTGCGCTGCTTCAGTATGCTGGTGGCGGTCTGCTCTCCCGGCACGATGTCGCTTTCACGGTACATTGAGCGGATTTTTTCCGCACGCAACCCCAGCGAACGACGTAATACCGCTTCCGGTAGCGCGTCCGCCACCTGATTGCGGACCGCCCACCAGGATAATTCAGCCAGAGATAATTCACGCTCCTGCGTACCGCTTATTGGTAAGCGTGCAGCAAGAACCGTATTGACGGGGATGTGTTATTCAGTCGGCAGTGCTACGCGCCAGGGGAGCAGTTCGCCGACCCGGTTTATCGGCCAG
>NZ_MDGW01000475.1:0-23045 GCF_001712525.1 Shigella sp. FC1661 | reverse complement strand
AGCCTGAGCCACTATCGTTTTAATAACCGGGATGAAGCCATCTCAGTAATACGGGAATACATTGAGATTTTCTACAATCGTCAGCGTCGTCACTCTCGTCTGGGGAATATCTCCCCGGCAGCCTTCAGGGAAAAATATCATCAGATGGCTGCTTAAAAAAAGAACAAATGGTAGTGTCCGCTATTGCCAGTACACCTCACAGGTCAGTGTTCCCACAATGCCATCAGCCGAACCGAGGTGACAGCGTGAGCATGGATATAAGCGATTTTTATCAGACATTTTTTGATGAAGCGGACGAACTGTTGGCTGATATGGAGCAGCATCTGCTGGTTTTGCAGCCGGAAGCGCCAGATGCCGAACAATTGAATGCCATCTTTCGGGCTGTCCACTCGATCAAAGGAGGGGCAGGAACTTTTGGCTTCAGCGTTTTGCAGGAAACCACGCATCTGATGGAAAACCTGCTCGATGAAGCCAGACGAGGTGAGATGCAACTCAACACCGACATTATCAATCTGTTTTTGGAAACGAAGGACATCATGCAAGAACAGCTCGACGCTTATAAACAGTCGCAAGAGCCGGATGCCGCCAGCTTCGATTATATCTGCCAGGCCTTGCGTCAATTGGCATTAGAAGCGAAAGGCGAAACGCCATCCGCAGTGACCCGATTAAGTGTGGTTGCCAAAAGTGAACCGCAAGATGAGCAGAGTCGCAGTCAGTCGCCGCGACGAATTATCCTTTCGCGCCTGAAGGCCGGGGAAGTCGACCTGCTGGAAGAAGAACTGGGACATCTGATAACGTTAACTGACGTGGTGAAAGGGGCGGATTCGCTCTCGGCAATATTACCGGGCGACATCGCCGAAGATGACATCACAGCGGTACTCTGTTTTGTGATTGAAGCCGATCAGATTACCTTTGAAACAGTAGAAGTCTCGCCCAAAATATCCACCCCACCAGTGCTTAAACTGGCAGCCGAACAAGCACCAACCGGCCGCGTGGAGCGGGAAAAAACGACGCGCAGCAGTGAATCCACCAGCATCCGTGTAGCGGTAGAAAAGGTTGATCAATTAATTAACCTCGTCGGCGAGCTGGTTATCACCCAGTCCATGCTTGCCCAGCGTTCCAGCGAACTAGACCCGGTTAATCATGGTGATTTGATAACCAGCATGGGGCAGTTACAACGTAACGCCCGTGATTTGCAGGAATCAGTGATGTCGATTCGCATGATGCCGATGGAATATGTTTTTAGTCGCTATCCCCGGCTGGTGCGTGATCTGGCGGGAAAACTCGGCAAGCAGGTAGAACTGACGCTGGTGGGCAGTTCCACTGAGCTCGACAAGAGCCTGATAGAACGCATTATCGACCCGCTGACCCACCTGGTACGCAATAGCCTCGATCACGGTATTGAACTGCCAGAAAAACGGCTCGCCGCAGGTAAAAACAGCGTCGGAAATTTAATTCTGTCTGCCGAACATCAGGGCGGCAACATTTGCATTGAAGTGACCGACGATGGGGCGGGGCTAAACCGTGAGCGAATTCTGGCAAAAGCGGCCTCGCAAGGTTTGACTGTCAGCGAAAACATGAGCGACGACGAAGTCGCGATGCTGATATTTGCACCAGGCTTCTCCACGGCAGAGCAGGTCACCGACGTCTCCGGGCGCGGCGTCGGCATGGACGTCGTTAAACGTAATATCCAGGAGATGGGCGGTCATGTCGAAATCCAGTCGAAGCAGGGTACTGGCACTACGATCCGCATTTTACTGCCGCTGACGCTGGCCATCCTCGACGGCATGTCCGTACGCGTTGCGGATGAAGTTTTCATTCTGCCGCTGAATGCTGTCATGGAATCACTGCAACCCCGTGAAGCCGATCTGCATCCACTGGCCGGCGGCGAGCGGGTGCTGGAAGTGCGGGGCGAATATCTGCCCATCGTCGAACTGTGGAAAGTGTTCAACGTCGCGGGCGCGAAAACCGAAGCCACCCAGGGAATTGTGGTGATCTTACAAAGTGGCGGTCGCCGCTACGCCTTGCTGGTGGATCAATTAATTGGTCAGCACCAGGTTGTGGTTAAAAACCTTGAAAGTAACTATCGCAAAGTCCCCGGCATTTCTGCTGCGACCATTCTTGGCGACGGCAGCGTGGCACTGATTGTTGATGTCTCCGCCTTGCAGGCGATAAACCGCGAACAACGTATGGCGAACACCGCCGCCTGAATGAGTAAAAAGGTAACAATATGACCGGTATGACGAATGTAACAAAGCTGGCCAGCGAGCCGTCAGGCCAGGAATTTCTGGTATTTACCCTTGGTGATGAAGAGTACGGTATTGATATCCTGAAAGTGCAGGAGATCCGTGGCTACGATCAGGTAACACGGATTGCGAACACGCCAGCGTTTATCAAAGGCGTCACGAATCTGCGCGGCGTTATTGTGCTGATTGTTGACTTACGAATTAAGTTCAGCCAGGTGGATGTGGACTATAACGACAACACGGTAGTTATCGTCCTGAATCTCGGACAGCGGGTGGTCGGCATCGTGGTTGACGGCGTCTCAGACGTGCTTTCATTGACGGCGGAGCAAATTCGTCCGGCACCGGAATTTGCCGTGACGCTTTCAACAGAATATCTCACTGGACTGGGCGCACTGGGCGACCGGATGTTGATTCTGGTGAACATCGAAAAACTGCTGAACAGCGAAGAGATGGCGCTGTTAGATAGCGCGGCGTCAGAAGTGGCGTAATTCTCCCGATTTCCTCAATTGAAATGAACCCGATGATCTGCGCATCGGGTTTTTTATTTCAATTTCGCGGCGGGTGGCATCAGCAATAAAGTTTCCCCCCTTCTTGCCGATAACGAGATCAACTTGTTTTCAGGAAGGTGCCTTATGATTAACCGTATCCGCGTAGTCACGCTGTTGGTAATGGTGTTGGGGGTATTTGCACTGTTACAGCTTATTTCCGGCAGTCTGTTTTTTTCTTCCCTTCACCATAGCCAGAAGAGCTTTGTGGTTTCCAATCAATTGCGGGAACAGCAGGGCGAGCTGACGTCAACCTGGGATTTAATGCTGCAAACGCGCATTAACCTGAGTCGTTCAGCGGTGCGGATGATGATGGATTCCTCCAATCAACAAAGTAACGCCAAAGTTGAATTGCTCGATAGCGCCAGGAAAACATTGGCGCAGGCAGCGACGCATTATAAAAAATTCAAAAGCATGGCACCGTTACCTGAAATGGTCGCTACCAGTCGTAATATTGATGAAAAATATAAAAACTATTACACAGCGTTAACTGAACTGATTGATTATCTAGATTATGGCAATACTGGAGCTTATTTCGCTCAGCCAACCCAGGGAATGCAAAACATTGACGGGCGCAGTGAAATGGGCGACCTGGCGCAGAGCGTTTCACATATGCAACGCTCTTTGACTGACACCGTCACTCATGTCCGCGAAGGTTCAGATGCCATCTATGCCGGTACCCGTGAAATTGCGGCGGGCAACACCGATCTTTCCTCCCGTACTGAACAGCAGGCATCCGCGCTGGAAGAAACTGCCGCCAGCATGGAGCAGCTCACCGCGACAGTGAAGCAAAACGCCGATAACGCCCGCCAGGCCTCGCAACTGGCGCAAAGTGCCTCCGACACCGCCCAGCACGGCGGCAAAGTGGTGGATGGCGTAGTGAAAACGATGCATGAGATCGCCGATAGTTCGAAGAAAATTGCCGACATTATCAGCGTTATCGACGGTATCGCCTTCCAGACTAATATCCTCGCGCTGAATGCCGCGGTTGAAGCCGCGCGTGCGGGTGAACAGGGCCGTGGTTTTGCCGTGGTGGCGGGTGAAGTGCGTAATCTTGCCAGTCGCAGCGTCCAGGCGGCAAAAGAGATCAAAGCCCTCATTGAAGACTCCGTCGCACGCGTTGATACCGGTTCGGTGCTGGTCGAAAGCGCCGGGGAAACAATGAACAATATCGTCAATGCTGTCACTCGCGTGACTGACATTATGGGCGAGATTGCATCGGCATCGGATGAACAGAGCCGTGGCATCGTTCAAGTCGCATTGGCGGTTTCGGAAATGGATCGCGTCACGCAACAGAACGCATCGCTGGTGCAGGAATCAGCTACCGCCGCCGCTGCGCTGGAAGAACAGGCGAGTCGTTTAACGCAAGCGGTTTCCACGTTCCGTCTGGCAGCCAGCCCACTCACCAATAAACCGCAAACACCATCCCGTCCTGCCAGTGAGCAACCACCGGCACAGCCACGACTGCGAATTGCTGAACAAGATCCAAACTGGGAAACATTTTGACGAGTATTTACTAACGCGGTCATTGCCGCCTGATGGGGAGCGTTGATGTTTAATCGTATTCGAATTTCGACCACGCTGTTTTTAATTTTGATTCTCTGCGGGATCTTGCAGATTGGCAGTAACGGCATGTCTTTTTGGGCATTTCGCGACGATTTGCAACGACTGAATCAGGTCGAGCAGAGCAATCAGCAACGTGCGGCATTAGCGCAAACTCGGGCGATAATGTTACAGGCCAGTACCGCGCTGAACAAAGCGGGCACTCTGACGGCACTTAGCTATCCGGCGGATGACATTAAAACGTTGATGACGACGGCGCGCGCCAGTCTGACGCAATCCACCACGCTGTTTAAAAGTTTTATGGCGATGACTGCGGGCAACGAGCACGTCAGGGCATTGCAAAAAGAGACGGAGAAAAGTTTTGCCCGCTGGCACAACGATCTCGAACATCAGGCGACCTGGCTTGAAAGTAATCAACTTTCGGATTTCCTCACTGCGCCGGTGCAGGGATCACAGAATGCGTTTGACGTTAACTTTGAGGCCTGGCAGCTGGAGATCAACCATGTGCTGGAAGCCGCCAGTGCGCAAAGTCAGCGTAACTATCAGATTTCGGCGCTGGTGTTTATCAGCATGATTATTGTTGCGGCAATCTACATCAGCAGTGCGCTGTGGTGGACGCGCAAGATGATTGTTCAACCACTGGCCATTATTGGTAGCCATTTTGACAGCATTGCTGCGGGTAATCTGGCGCGTCCGATTGCGGTATATGGTCGTAATGAGATCACCGCCATTTTTGCCAGCCTGAAGACCATGCAGCAGGCTTTGCGTGGGACGGTGAGTGATGTGCGTAAGGGAAGCCATGAGATGCACATTGGGATCGCGGAGATTGTCGCAGGCAATAACGATCTCTCAAGTCGTACCGAACAGCAGGCGGCATCGCTGGCACAAACGGCCGCCAGTATGGAGCAATTAACCGCCACGGTAGGGCAAAACGCCGATAACGCACGACAGGCGTCGGAACTGGCAAAAAATGCCGCGACAACGGCGCAGGCGGGCGGTGTTCAGGTCAGTACCATGACTCACACCATGCAGGAGATCGCCACCAGCTCGCAAAAAATTGGCGACATTATCAGCGTTATCGACGGAATTGCTTTCCAGACCAATATTCTGGCCCTGAATGCGGCAGTGGAAGCGGCTCGCGCCGGAGAGCAGGGGCGTGGTTTTGCGGTAGTGGCAGGTGAAGTGCGCAATCTTGCCAGCCGTAGCGCGCAGGCAGCAAAAGAGATCAAAGGGCTGATCGAAGAGTCAGTCAATCGTGTCCAGCAGGGTTCGAAACTGGTGAATAACGCCGCCGCGACCATGACCGATATTGTCAGTTCGGTGACCCGCGTGAACGACATTATGGGAGAAATTGCTTCGGCGTCGGAAGAACAACGGCGGGGGATTGAGCAGGTTGCACAGGCTGTCAGCCAGATGGATCAGGTGACTCAGCAGAACGCCTCGCTGGTAGAAGAAGCGGCGGTGGCAACGGAACAACTGGCGAATCAGGCCGACCATCTTTCGTCGCGTGTGGCGGTATTTACCCTTGAAGAACATGAAGTAGCACGACATGAGTCGGCGCAGTTACAAATTGCGCCAGTGGTATCCTGAAGTGATTGAGAAGGCGCTATGACTTCATCTCTGCCCTGTGGGCAAACGTCTTTATTGTTACAGATGACCGAGCGCCTGGCGCTTTCCGACGCGCATTTTCGGCGGATAAGTCAATTGATCTATCAACGAGCCGGGATCGTCCTGGCCGATCATAAACGCGACATGGTTTACAACCGACTGGTTCGTCGTTTGCGTTCGCTAGGACTGACGGATTTCGGTCATTATCTGAACTTGCTGGAATCTAATCAGCACAGCGGTGAGTGGCAGGCGTTTATCAATTCGCTGACCACGAATCTGACGGCATTTTTCCGTGAGGCACATCATTTCCCTCTGCTCGCGGATCACGCACGTCGCCGTTCTGGCGAGTATCGCGTATGGAGCGCGGCGGCTTCAACCGGCGAAGAGCCGTACAGCATTGCGATGACGCTGGCTGACACATTGGGCACCGCGCCCGGACGCTGGAAAGTGTTTGCCAGTGATATCGACACCGAAGTGCTGGAAAAAGCCAGAAGCGGTATTTATCGCCATGAAGAGTTGAAAAACCTGACGCCGCAGCAACTGCAACGGTATTTCATGCGAGGGACGGGACCGCATGAAGGGCTGGTACGCGTGCGTCAGGAGCTGGCGAACTATGTTGATTTTGCCCCGCTGAATCTACTGGCGAAACAGTACACCGTGCCGGGGCCGTTTGATGCGATCTTCTGTCGTAACGTCATGATCTACTTCGATCAAAATACCCAGCAGGAGATTTTGCGCCGCTTTGTTCCGCTCCTTAAACCCGACGGATTGCTGTTTGCGGGTCACTCTGAAAACTTTAGCCACCTTGAGCGCCGCTTCACGCTGCGTGGTCAGACGGTGTATGCGCTAAGTAAGGATTAACGATGAGCAAAATCAGGGTGTTATCTGTCGATGATTCGGCACTGATGCGCCAGATCATGACAGAAATCATCAACAGCCATAGCGACATGGAAATGGTGGCGACCGCGCCTGATCCGCTGGTCGCGCGTGACTTGATTAAGAAATTCAATCCCGATGTGCTGACGCTGGATGTTGAAATGCCGCGGATGGACGGACTGGATTTCCTCGAAAAATTAATGCGTTTGCGTCCAATGCCCGTTGTGATGGTTTCTTCCTTGACCGGCAAAGGATCAGAAGTCACGCTGCGCGCGCTGGAGCTGGGGGCAATAGATTTTGTCACCAAACCGCAACTGGGTATTCGCGAAGGAATGCTGGCGTATAGCGAAATGATTGCTGAAAAGGTGCGTACGGCAGCAAAGGCGAGCCTTGCAGCACATAAGCCATTGTCAGCACCGACAACGCTGAAGGCGGGTCCGTTGTTGAGTTCTGAAAAACTGATTGCGATTGGTGCTTCAACGGGTGGAACTGAGGCAATTCGTCACGTACTGCAACCGTTGCCGCTTTCCAGCCCGGCATTGTTAATTACCCAACATATGCCGCCCGGTTTCACCCGCTCTTTTGCCGACAGACTTAATAAGCTTTGCCAGATCGGGGTTAAAGAAGCCGAAGACGGAGAACGTGTCTTGCCGGGGCATGCCTATATTGCGCAGGGCGATCGGCATATGGAACTGGCGCGTAGTGGCGCAAATTATCAAATCAAAATTCACGACGGCCCGGCGGTTAACCGTCATCGGCCTTCGGTAGATGTGTTGTTCCATTCTGTCGCCAAACAGGCGGGGCGTAATGCGGTTGGGGTGATCCTGACCGGTATGGGCAACGACGGCGCGGTGGGAATGTTGGCGATGCGTCAGGCGGGGGCATGGACCCTTGCGCAAAACGAAGCAAGTTGCGTGGTGTTCGGCATGCCGCGCGAGGCCATCAATATGGGTGGTGTCTGCGAAGTGGTCGATCTTAGCCAGGTAAGCCAGCAAATGTTGGCAAAAATTAGTGCCGGACAGGCGATACGTATTTAAATCAGGAGTGTGAAATGGCGGATAAAGAACTTAAATTTTTGGTTGTGGATGACTTTTCCACCATGCGACGCATAGTGCGTAACCTGCTGAAAGAGCTGGGATTCAATAATGTTGAGGAAGCGGAAGATGGCGTCGACGCTCTCAATAAGTTGCAGGCAGGCGGTTATGGATTTGTTATCTCCGACTGGAACATGCCCAATATGGATGGCCTGGAATTGCTGAAAACAATTCGTGCGGATGGCGCGATGTCGGCATTGCCAGTGTTAATGGTGACTGCAGAAGCGAAGAAAGAGAACATCATTGCTGCGGCGCAAGCGGGGGCCAGTGGCTATGTGGTGAAGCCATTTACCGCCGCGACGCTGGAGGAAAAACTCAACAAAATCTTTGATAAACTGGACATGTGAGGATGCGACTATGATGCAACCATCAATCAAACCTGCTGACGAGCATTCAGCTGGCGATATCATTGCGCGCATCGGCAGCCTGACGCGTATGCTGCGCGACAGTTTGCGGGAACTGGGGCTGGATCAGGCCATTGCCGAAGCGGCGGAAGCCATCCCCGATGCGCGCGATCGTTTGTACTATGTTGTGCAGATGACCGCCCAGGCTGCGGAGCGGGCGCTGAACAGTGTTGAGGCGTCACAACCGCATCAGGATCAAATGGAGAAATCAGCAAAAGCGTTAACCCAACGTTGGGATGACTGGTTTGCCGATCCGATTGACCTTGCCGACGCCCGTGAACTGGTAACAGATACACGACAATTTCTGGCAGATGTACCCGCGCATACCAGCTTTACTAACGCGCAACTGCTGGAAATCATGATGGCGCAGGATTTTCAGGATCTCACCGGGCAGGTTATTAAGCGGATGATGGATGTCATTCAGGAGATCGAACGCCAGTTGCTGATGGTGCTGTTGGAAAACATCCCGGAACAGGAGTCGCGTCCAAAACGTGAAAACCAGAGTTTGCTTAATGGACCTCAGGTCGATACCAGCAAAGCCGGTGTGGTAGCCAGTCAGGATCTGGTGGACGATTTGTTGGATAGTCTTGGATTTTGATTTGTATTGCCTGATGTGGCGTGACCACGTCATATCAGGCGGTCTGATAAGGCGATGACGCCGCATCCGACAAACGCACACTATGCTTGATGTGTGGCAGCAAAAGCCCTAAATCCCGCGTTCCCGTGAACTGACCTCACTGCTGATTTTGCTGGTGGGCGTGTGTGTTATCTGGTTCGGCGGTGTGTCGCTGGCCCGTCGATTGTCGGGCATGCTCTCCGCTGGGCTGCATTTTGATCACAGTATTATCAAAGACCCGAATCTGATCCTCGGGCAGATTATTCTGCTGATCAGAGAAGCCATGCTGGCGCTGCTACCGCTGATTAGCGGCGTGGTGCTGGTAGCGCTCATTTCTCCGGTCATGCTGGGGGGGCTGGTATTTAGCGGAAAATCCTTGCAGCCGAAGTTTTCCAAACTCAACCCGCTACCGGGCATTAAACGGATGTTCTCGGCACAGACTGGCGCGGAGTTGCTTAAAGCAATTTTGAAAACCATCCTGGTTGGCAGCGTGACGGTTTTTTTTCTCTGGCATCACTGGCCGCAGATGATGCGCTTACTGGCCGAGTCTCCGATTACCGCCATGGGTAATGCGATGGATTTGGTAGGGCTATGCGCACTGCTGGTGGTGCTTGGTGTCATTCCAATGGTGGGATTTGACGTCTTTTTCCAAATCTTCAGCCACCTGAAAAAGCTGCGAATGTCGCGGCAGGATATTCGTGATGAGTTCAAACAAAGCGAAGGCGACCCCCATGTTAAAGGACGGATCCGTCAGATGCAGCGAGCTGCCGCACGGCGTCGGATGATGGCCGATGTGCCGAAAGCGGATGTCATTGTCAATAACCCGACCACTATTCGGTAGCGTTGCAGTATGACGAAAACAAAATGAGCGCACCGAAAGTGGTCGCTAAAGGTGCAGGGCTGGTCGCGCTGCGCATTCGTGAAATTGGCGCTGAAAATAACGTCCCGACGCTTGAAGCGCCGCCGCTGGCGCGAGCGCTGTATCGACATGCGGAGATTGGTCAACAAATCCCGGGTCAACTGTACGCCGCGGTGGCGGAAGTGCTGGCCTGGATCTGGCAACTGAAACGCTGGCGTCTGGCTGGTGGACAGCGCCCTGTACAACCTACTCATCTTCCGGTGCCGGAAGCCCTGGATTTTATTAACGAGAAACCGACCCATGAGTAATCTGGCCGCGATGCTGCGCCTGCCCGCAAACCTGAAATCGACACAATGGCAGATCCTTGCCGGACCGATTTTGATCCTGTTGATCTTGTCGATGATGGTGCTGCCACTGCCCGCATTCATACTCGACCTGTTGTTTACCTTCAATATTGCCTTGTCGATCATGGTGTTGCTGGTGGCGATGTTTACCCAGCGCACGCTTGAGTTTGCTGCGTTTCCGACCATTCTGTTGTTTACTACGTTGTTGCGTCTGGCACTTAACGTGGCTTCAACCCGTATCATTTTGATGGAAGGGCATACCGGCGCGGCGGCGGCAGGGAAGGTGGTCGAAGCGTTCGGTCACTTCCTCGTTGGTGGCAATTTCGCTATAGGTATCGTGGTGTTTGTCATTCTCGTGATCATCAACTTTATGGTCATTACCAAAGGTGCCGGGCGTATCGCAGAAGTGGGTGCGCGCTTTGTTCTCGATGGTATGCCGGGTAAGCAGATGGCGATTGACGCCGACCTTAACGCTGGATTGATTGGTGAAGATGAGGCGAAAAAACGCCGCTCCGAAGTGACTCAGGAAGCCGATTTTTACGGCTCAATGGACGGGGCAAGTAAGTTTGTTCGCGGCGATGCCATCGCCGGGATCCTCATCATGGTCATTAACGTTGTCGGCGGGTTGCTGGTCGGCGTGCTGCAACATGGCATGAGCATGGGACACGCGGCGGAAAGTTATACGCTATTGACCATTGGCGACGGTCTGGTGGCACAAATTCCGACGCTGGTGATTTCTACCGCCGCGGGGGTCATCGTTACGCGTGTCAGCACCGATCAGGATGTTGGCGAGCAGATGGTGAATCAGCTTTTCAGTAACCCAAGCGTTATGTTGTTAAGCGCCGCCGTGCTCGGTTTACTCGGCTTGGTGCCTGGAATGCCGAACCTGGTATTTTTGCTGTTCACTGCCGGATCTGGGGCTGGCCTGGTGGATACGCGGACGCGAACAAAAAGCGCCTGCCGAACCCAAACCGGTAAAAATGGCAGAGAATAATACCGTTGTCGAAGCGACGTGGAACGATGTACAACTGGAAGATTCTCTGGGAATGGAAGTGGGTTATCGACTGATCCCGATGGTCGATTTCCAGCAGGATGGTGAGTTGTTGGGCCGTATACGCAGTATCCGCAAGAAATTTGCCCAGGAGATGGGATTTCTGCCGCCAGTGGTGCACATTCGCGACAATATGGATCTGCAACCTGCCCGCTATCGCATTTTGATGAAAGGCGTGGAGATTGGCAGTGGTGATGCTTATCCGGGGCGCTGGTTGGCGATTAACCCTGGAACCGCTGCCGGGACGTTACCTGGTGAGGCGACCGTCGATCCGGCATTTGGCCTGAATGCTATCTGGATTGAAAGTGCGCTAAAAGAACAGGCGCAGATTCAGGGGTACACAGTGGTTGAGGCCAGCACGGTGGTAGCAACGCATCTTAACCACCTCATTAGCCAGCATGCCGCAGAGCTGTTTGGTCGTCAGGAGGCGCAACAGCTGTTGGATCGCGTCGCCCAGGAGATGCCAAAGCTGACGGAAGATCTCGTTCCTGGCGTCGTCACGCTCACCACACTGCATAAAGTGCTGCAAAATCTCCTCGATGAAAAAGTACCGATTCGCGATATGCGCACCATTCTCGAAACGCTGGCGGAACATGCGCCCATCCAAAGCGATCCACATGAATTAACCGCCGTCGTGCGCGTGGCGTTGGGACGGGCGATTACCCAGCAGTGGTTTCCTGGCAAAGATGAAGTCCATGTTATTGGCCTCGATACACCGCTGGAACGTTTGTTACTACAGGCGCTGCAGGGCGGGGAAGGACTGGAGCCAGGGCTGGCGGATCGTTTACTGGCGCAAACTCAGGAAGCTCTATCCCGTCAGGAGATGCTGGGTGCGCCGCCAGTATTGTTGGTGAACCACGCGCTGCGACCATTATTGTCTCGCTTCCTGCGCCGCAGCTTGCCGCAGTTAGTGGTCCTGTCGAATCTGGAACTGTCTGATAACCGACATATCCGCATGACGGCGACAATTGGCGGCAAATAATGAGAACCTTATTAGCAATATTATTGTTTCCGCTGCTGGTGCAAGCCGCCGGGGAGGGGATGTGGCAGGCAAGTAGTGTAGGAATTACGCTAAATCATCGCGGTGAGTCGATGTCGTCTGCGCCTCTTTCTACGCGACAACCTGCTTCAGGATTGATGACGCTGGTAGCGTGGCGTTATCAGCTTATCGGCCCGACACCTTCAGGACTGCGGGTTCGCTTGTGTTCGCAATCTCGTTGTGTCGAATTAGAGGGGCAGAGCGGAACCACCGTGGCCTTTTCCGGTATAGCGGCAGCAGAACCGTTGCGATTTATCTGGGAAGTGCCAGGCGGTGGGCGGTTAATTCCACCGCTAAAGGTACAACGTAATGAAGTGATTGTGAATTATCGCTGAAGGACAAAAAAATTACGCGCTCGCGAGTATGTTTAATAACTCAGTGAAAAAGGCTCGATGTCTTGTTGCAATTATTTATCAGGAATAGCTTGCAACAAAACATGCCAAAAAGATGTGAATTATCCTCTTGTCAAAGGGCTTGGATAAAAATCTTCAGAGTTACGGTATAGCTGCAACTGGCGAGTTCGCGTATTGGTCTGTATGATCATACATGAGAGCCATTCTGATTCAGAATAAGGGTCACTTAAATCCTGAACGTCCTCATTTGAAAGGATTAATTCACATTCTTTGTCCCTAAAATCCAGCCAGGCTCGCTGTGATTTTTTAAGCAAGTTAAGTTGTTAGGTATCAGTTTTTTTTACACCTGTGCGTGGCACTTGTTCTATATAACGATAAGCTTCACCATAGGCTTTATTTAATTGCGCATCGACGAGATTGTATTCTTGTCGCAGGCATGATTTGATCACGTTAATGTCAGTATCATCATCTGAATTTTTTTGCCAACAATCTTTGATGGCTGAAATGTCATGGTCGTTTACTATAACCGTATCTTCTGCGTAAGCCTGGCAAGAGATAATGCCTAATGTTAATACAAGAAATTTAAACACTGCGGTATTCCTTAAATTCAACCGTTATCGTTTCCCTGGGGCCGGATATTACGCTTCTGGCCTCTTATCCAACAGTCAGAAAACAATGGCATGTCCATTTTCAGAATACATTTAGATGGCAATAAAAAAGCCTGATCAGGTAACCCTGATCAGGCTTTACTCTCACGAAAAATCGATTACATACGCTCTACTGTCTCAATACCCAGCGTATCCAGACCCAGCTTTAGCGTCTTCGCTGTCAGTTGTGCCAGTTTCAGACGGCTGTTACGCACTTCTTCGTTTTCTGCGCTGAGGATCGGGCAGTGCTCGTAGAAGCCAGAGAACAGACCAGCCAGATCGTACAGGTAAGCACACATCACATGCGGCGTGCCTTCACGGGCAACCACGGTGAGGGTTTCTTCAAACTGCAGCAGGCGAGCTGCCAGTTGCGCTTCACGATCTTCACGGATGATTACCGGAGCTGCAGCCAGTTGCTCTTCGTTAATTTCTGCCTTACGGAACACGGACAATACACGCGTGTAAGCATACTGCATGTATGGCGCGGTATTACCCTCAAACGCCAGCATGTTGTCCCAGTCGAAGATGTAGTCCGTGGTGCGGTTTTTGGAGAGATCCGCATATTTCACCGCACCAATACCAACCGCGTTAGCCAGTTTTTCCAGCTCGTCAGCTGGCATATCCGGGTTCTTTTCTGCCACCAGACGGCGTGCACGTTCCAGGGCTTCATCCAGCAGATCGGCCAGTTTCACTGTACCACCCGCGCGGTTTTGAACGGTTTGCCGTCTTTACCCAGCATCATGCCGAACATGTGGTGTTCCAGCGGTACGGATTCCGGTACATAGCCTGCTTTACGGACGATCGCCCATGCCTGCATCAGGTGTTGATGCTGACGGGAGTCGATGTAATACAGCACGCGATCGGCATGCAGTGTTTCATAACGATATTTCGCACAGGCGATATCAGTGGTGGTGTAGAGATAGCCGCCATCTTTCTTCTGAATGATCACGCCCATCGGTTCGCCTTCCTTGTTTTTAAACTCATCAAGGAATACGACGGTCGCCCCTTCGCTTTCTACTGCCAGACCTTTGGCTTTGAGATCCGCCACAATTCCTGGCAGCATTGGGTTGTAGAGGCTTTCGCCCATCACGTCATCACGGGTCAGCGTCACGTTGAGACGATCGTAGGTGATCTGGTTCTGCGTCATGGTGATGTCGACCAGTTTGCGCCACATCTCGCGGAAATATTCGTCACCGCTTTGCAGTTTTACCACGTAGTTACGTGCACGCTCGGCAAACTCTTCATCTTCGTCGTAATGCTTTTTCGCATCGCGGTAGAAACCTTCAAGGTCAGCCAGCTCCATTTCACCGGCGTTTTCCTGCTGCTGCTTTTCCAGCCATGCAATCAGCATACCGAACTGAGTGCCCCAGTCGCCGACGTGGTTTGCGCGAATCACTTTGTGACCGAGGAACTCCAGAGTACGCACTGCTGCGTCACCAATAATGGTAGAGCGCAGGTGACCGACATGCATCTCTTTCGCCACGTTTGGCGCAGAGTAGTCAACCACAATGGTCTGTTTTTCTGGCGTAGAAACACCGAGACGATCGGACGCCAGCGCCTGCTGAACATGTTCAGCTAGGAATGCCGGATCAAGGAAAATGTTGATAAAGCCTGGACCGGCGATCTCAACTTTGCTGGCGATACCGTTAAGATCCAGATGAGTCAGCACCTGCTCTGCTAATTGTCGCGGTGCCATACCCAGTTTTTTAGCAACTGCCATCATGCCGTTAGCCTGATAGTCGCCGAACTGAACTTTTGCTGACTGACGAACCTGCGGTTCGCAATCCGCAGGCGCGCCTGCGCAATCATGGCCTGACGGACTTTTTCTGAGAGAAGAGCCTGAATATTCACCGGAATACCTTACATTGATGAAGCGAGCAAAAATTGCCCGCACCAGTTAAAGAAATTAGGGCGGGAGTATACTGCAAATGGCTGTTTTCGTCAGCAACGTGCGCGTGGCGTATTGCCGTTTTCACTATTGCATCAGAAGCGGCGTGAAATCAGCGGTTGGTTGGCGCAGGGCAACAGGGTAAATTAACGCTTTTACTGAAAGACGAAGAGTGATTATGGCGAACTGGCAATCTATCGACGAGCTGCAGGATATTGCATCGGATTTACCGCGATTTACCCACGCATTAGATGAACTCTCCCGCCGTCTGGGGTTGGATATCACTCCGCTGACTGCCGATCACATTTCTTTGCGTTGCCATCAAAACGTCACCGCTGAGCGCTGGCGTCGCGGTTTTGAACAGTGTGGCGAGCTTTTGTCAGAAAATATGATCAATGGCAGACCGATTTGTCTGTTTAAATTGCATGAACCGGTACAGGTTGCGCACTGGCAGTTTTCCATTGTGGAGCTACCGTGGCCCGGGGAAAAACGTTACCCACACGAAGGTTGGGAACATATTGAAATCGTTCTGCCGGGTGATCCAGAAACGCTGAATGCCCGTGCGCTGGCATTGCTTTCTGATGAAGGACTCAGCCTACCGGGGATCTCAGTGAAAACCAGTTCGCCAAAAGGTGAGTATGAGCGATTACCGAATCCGACGCTGGTGGTCACCGATGGCAAAACAACTATTAAGTTTCATCCGTGGTCCATTGAAGAGATCGTTGCCAGCGAGCAGTCGGCGTAATTAAGGAGTAAAAATGGCATTACTGGAAATTTGCTGTTACAGCATGGAATGTGCACTAACGGCGCAGCAAAACGGCGCAGACAGAGTTGAATTATGCGCAGCCCCAAAAGAGGGGGGCTTAACGCCGTCGTTGGGTGTACTGAAATCCGTGCGCCAGTGGGTGACGATCCCTGTGCATCCGATTATCCGCCCACGCGGTGGTGATTTTTGCTACAGCGACGGTGAGTTTGCCGCCATTCTTGAGGATGTGCTCACAGTCCGCGAATTAGGTTTTCCTGGACTGGTGACGGGCGTGCTCGATGTTGACGGGAATGTCGATATGCCACGAATGGAAAAAATAATGGCTGCTGCCGGTCCGCTGGCAGTGACTTTTCATCGCGCCTTCGATATGTGCGCTAACCCTTTAAATACACTCAGTAATCTTGCGGAATTGGGCATCGCCCGGGTGCTGACATCAGGGCAAAAATCAGATGCACTGCAAGGTTTATCAAAAATTATGGAACTTATTGCCCATCGTGATGCTCCAATCATTATGGCCGGAGCAGGAGTCCGTGCAGAAAACCTGCACCACTTCCTCGATGCCGGAGTGCTGGAAGTCCATAGCTCCGCGGGAGCGTGGCAAGCTTCACCGATGCGTTATCGTAATCAAGGATTGTCCATGTCATCAGATGCACACGCGGACGAGTATTCGCGTTATGTCGTAGACGGGGCGGCGGTTGCTGAAATGAAAGGAATCATTGAACGCCATCAGGCCAAATGATTTTTACCGTTGCATCATGTCGCCCAATATGATGCTTGCTCGTACCAGGCCCCTGCAATTTCAACAGGGGCCTTTTTTTATCCCTGAGCAGTATAAAAAACGTACGATAACCGTGATCTGTTGAGCGGGTGACAGTGAACATAGCGTTGTGCTAAAAATATTTTATATATTCACATTAATTATGGGGTTTAAATTGCTAAAACTGACAAATATATATTCTAAATAACAACAGGGTTATTCCTTAGCAATTAATGATTACATTGTAATAAATCATATTCTTTATCGATTATTTCAGGCAGTGTTGTGCCGAGTTATGCAAGCGGTTAATTCGTTGTGTATTTAATTATCCAATGATTTCGGTGTTCTGGAATTTATTTAGAGGAATCTATGCGAGGGAAAAAACGCATTGGGTTATTGTTTTTGCTGATAGCGGTTGTGGTTGGTGGCGGCGGGTTATTGCTGGCGCAAAAAGCCTTACATAAAACGTCGGATACAGCATTTTGCCTTTCCTGCCACTCGATGAGTAAACCTTTTGAGGAATATCAGGGAACTGTCCACTTTTCGAACCAGAAAGGGATACGTGCGGAATGTGCAGATTGCCATATTCCAAAGTCAGGGATGGATTATTTATTTGCTAAATTAAAAGCAACTGACTCTGCAACGTGCCGTAGTTGCCATTCTTTTGATGCCATGGATATTGCCTCGCAAAGTGAATCTGCGCAGAAAATGCATAACAAAGCACAAAAGGGCGGCGAAACCTGTATCGATTGTCATAAAGGCATTGCCCATTTTCCGCCAGAAATAAAAATGGATGACAACGCGGCGCATGAGCTGGAAAGTCAGGCCGCTACTTCAGTGACTAATGGCGCACATATTTATCTTTTCAAAACTTCTCGCATAGGCGAGCTGGCTACCGTGAATCCTGGTACCGATCTCACCGTCGTTGATGCCAGTGGCAAACAGCCGATCGTTCTGTTGCAGGGTTATCAAATGCAGGGCAGTGAAAACACGCTCTACCTGGCGGCAGGTCAACGGCTGGCGCTAGCCACATTAAGTGAAGAAGGTATCAAGGCGCTCACGCTAAACGGGGAATGGCAGGCTGACGAATACGGCAATCAATGGCGTCAGGCGTCTTTACAGGGTGCGCTTACCGATCCCGGATTAGCGGACCGTAAACCGCTATGGCAATACGCTGAAAAACTTGACGATACCTATTGCGCTGGTTGTCATGCCCCTATTGCCGCCGACCATTACACCGTCAATGCGTGGCCGTCCATTGCCAAAGGAATGGGGGCACGAACCAGCATGAGCGAAAACGAACTGGACATTTTAACGCGGTATTTCCAGTACAACGCCAAAGATATTACCGAGAAACAGTGATCCTCGTTGATCAGGGAGGAAGTTATGACATTAACAAGACGTGAATTTATTAAACACAGCGGTATTGCCGCTGGAGCGCTGGTGGTGACATCGGCAGCACCGCTCCCCGCATGGGCAGAAGAGAAGGGCGGTAAAATCCTCACCGCGGGACGTTGGGGAGCGATGAACGTAGAAGTGAAGGACGGCAAGATTGTTTCTTCAACAGGCGCGCTGGCGAAAACCATACCGAATTCCTTACAGTCTACGGCGGCGGATCAGGTACACACCACGACGCGTATTCAGCATCCGATGGTGAGAAAAAGCTATCTCGATAATCCACTGCAACCGACGAAAGGTCGTGGCGAAGATACCTATGTACAGGTGAGCTGGGAACAAGCATTAAAACTGATTCATGAGCAACACGATCGCATTCGCAAAGCTAACGGACCATCGGCTATTTTTGCCGGATCATACGGCTGGCGCTCTTCTGGCGTGTTGCATAAAGCGCAAACCTTACTGCAACGTTATATGAACCTGGCGGGCGGTTATTCCGGGCATAGCGGCGATTATTCAACCGGGGCGGCACAGGTGATCATGCCGCATGTGGTCGGTTCTGTAGAGGTGTATGAACAGCAGACCTCCTGGCCGCTGATTCTGGAAAACAGCCAGGTTGTGGTGCTGTGGGGGATGAACCCGCTGAATACCTTAAAAATTGCCTGGAGCAGTACCGATGAGCAAGGGCTGGAATACTTCCATCAGCTAAAAAAATCTGGCAAACCAGTGATTGCCATTGATCCTATCCGCTCCGAAACCATCGACTTCTTTGGCGATAATGCCACCTGGATCGCGCCGAATATGGGCACCGACGTGGCACTGATGTTAGGGATTGCGCATACCCTGATGACACAAGGCAAACACGATAAAGTGTTCCTTGAAAAATACACTACCGGGTATCCGCAGTTTGAAGAGTATCTGAGAGGTAAGAGCGATAATACGCCGAAGAGCGCGGCCTGGGCGGCGGAAATTACTGGCGTACCGGAAGCGCAGATAGTCAAACTCGCTGAACTGATGGCGGCGAATCGCACAATGCTGATGGCAGGCTGGGGAATTCAGCGCCAGCAATATGGTGAACAGAAACACTGGATGCTGGTGACGCTGGCGGCGGTGTTAGGGCAGATTGGTACACCGGGCGGCGGTTTTGGTTTCTCTTATCATTACTCCAATGGTGGCAACCCGACACGTGTTGGCGGCGTGCTGCCGGAAATGTCTGCGGCGATTGCCGGACAGGCCAGCGAGGCCGCTGATGATGGCGGAATGAGGGCGATTCCTGTTGCCCGTATCGTCGATGTGCTGGAAAATCCTGGCGGCAAATATCAGCATAACGGTAAAGAGCAAACGTATCCGAATATCAAAATGATCTGGTGGGCGGGTGGCGGTAACTTTACCCATCACCAGGATACTAATCGTCTGATTAAAGCATGGCAGAAACCGGAGATGATCGTCGTTTCTGAATGCTACTGGACCGCAGCTGCTAAACATGCAGATATCGTATTACCGATCACCACATCGTTTGAGCGCAATGACTTGACGATGACCGGTGATTACAGCAACCAGCATATTGTGCCGATGAAGCAGGCTGTCGCTCCGCAATTTGAAGCGCGAAACGATTTTGATGTGTTTGCCGATCTTGCGGAATTAGTGAAACCTGGCGGAAAAGAGATCTATACCGAAGGTAAAGATGAAATGGCGTGGCTGAAATTTTTCTATGATGCCGCTCAGAAAGGTGCCCGTGCGCAACGCGTGACTATGCCGATGTTTAATGCCTTCTGGCAGCAAAATAAACTGATCGAAATGCGCCGCAGCGAGAAGAACGAACAGTACGTTCGTTATGCTGATTTCCGCGCCGATCCGGTGAAAAATGCGCTGGGTACGCCAAGCGGCAAAATTGAGATTTACTCCAAAACGCTGGAAAAATTTGGCTATAAGGATTGCCCGGCACACCCAACCTGGCTTGCGCCTGATGAGTGGAAGGGTACCGCCGACGAGAAGCAGTTGCAGCTTCTGACCGCACATCCGGCACACCGTTTACATAGTCAGCTTAACTATGCGGAACTGCGTAAAAAATATGCGGTTGCAGATCGTGAACCAATCACTATTCATACCGAAGATGCTGCTCGCTTTGGTATTGCGAATGGTGATCTGGTGCGTGTGTGGAACAAACGTGGTCAGATTCTGACAGGCGCGGTGGTGACTGACGGGATCAAAAAAGGCGTGGTATGCGTGCATGAAGGTGCATGGCCAGATCTGGAAAATGGCTTGTGTAAAAACGGCAGTGCGAACGTGTTAACGGCGGATATCCCCAGCTCGCAGCTGGCAAATGCCTGTGCCGGTAACTCTGCGCTGGTGTATATCGAAAAATATACGGGTAACGCACCGAAGTTAACGGCATTTGATAAGCCTGCTGTTCAGGCGTAAGAAGTGAATAGCGCCCGGAAACGGGCGCTGAGGTTATGCAAACGTAAAACTGCCTGATGCGCTATGCTTATCAGGCCTACATAGTCCCTGCAATAGATTGAATTAGCAAGGGTTTGTAGGCCGGATAAGGCATTCACGCTGCATCCGGCAGTAATACCAGACCTTTACGGCTTGCGCGCAATCAGCACCGCGCGTTTAGGCGCAGGATAACCTTCAACTGTCTTACTCGGATCATGTGGGTCGAGGAAATCGGACAGAGATTCGGTAACCATCCATTCAGTGCGTCGCTGCTCTTCAGTAGTGGTAACGCACACATCCACAACGCGGATATCTACAAAACCACACTTCTTCAGCCAGTTTTTCAGCGCCAGCGCGGAAGGGATGAAATAGACATTACGCATTTGCGCGTAACGATCGCCTGGTACCAGCACCGTGTTCTCATCGCCATCAATAACCAGCGTTTCCAGCACCAGTTCACCCTCATTCACCAGTTGATCTTTCAACTGCCAGAGATGCTCCAGCGGCGAACGGCGATGGTAAAGCACGCCCATCGAAAAGACGGTATCAAAGGCTTTCAGTGCCGGAAGCTGTTCAATACCTAACGGTAACAAATGTGCGCGCTGATCGTTACCCAGTAGTTTACGCACCGCTTCAAACTGGCACAGAAACAGTTGCGTAGGGTCGATCCCCACCGCGAGGTGCGCGCCTGCGCCAATCATGCGCCACATGTGATAACCGCTGCCGCAGCCGACATCCAGAATGGTGCGTCCGGTTAAATCAGAAAGATGGGGCAGAACACGATCCCATTTCCAGTCGGAACGCCATTCGGTATCGATGTTGACGCCATACAGTGAGAACGGCCCTTTGCGCCATGGCATCAGGTTCCGCATAAGCGTTTCAATGCGTTTAATTTGCCCGGTGCTCAGTGGCTCTTCGCTTTCGGCGGTTACGCTATGCAATAAATCCAGACGATACGGTTTAATTTCAGGCAGAAATTCCACCGCGTTGGACCACTGCTTAAACAGCCCGTGCTGCTGCTCGCGCTGCCAGTTAGCAATCTGCGCGGGCAGCGTTTCGAGCCAGTGTGAAAGATGATTTTTGGCAATCAGAGAATAAAAGTTACCAAAGTCGATCATACAGCGTCCTCTGCTTTTAATGCCACCAGTGAACCAAAGTTAAAGCACTGGAACCACAGCTCGCTATGCTCAAAACCGGCTTTATGCAGGCGTGCTTTATGGGTTTCCACGGAATCGGTCAGCATCACGTTTTCCAGCATGCTGCGCTTCTGGCTGATCTCCAGTTCGCTGTAACCGTTGGCACGTTTAAAGTCGTGGTGCATGTTGAACAACAGTTCACCAACTTTGGCATCTTCGAAACTGAATTTTTCCGAAAGCACCAGCGCGCCGCCCGGGTTCAGTCCTTGATAAATTTTATCCAGTAATGCCTGGCGCTCGGAAGGTTCCAGGAATTGCAGGGTAAAATTCAGCACCACCATCGATGCGTTTTCAATGGCGATATCGCGAATATCACCTTCAATGACGTCTACTGGCGTAGGGGCTTTATAGGCGTCAATATGACGACGGCAGCGTTCAATCATCGCCGGGGAGTTGTCGATGGCAATAATTTTGCAATTATCATGATGAATGTTGCGACGCACCGAGAGCGTCGCCGCGCCCAGAGAACAACCCAGATCGTAAACCTGCGTACCAGGTTGAACGAAGCGCTCGGCTAGCATACTAATCATGGAAATAATATTGGAATAGCCGGGAACGGAACGCTGGATCATATCCGGGAAGACTTCAGCTACCCGTTCATCAAAGGTCCAGTCGCCCAGTCTGGCGATAGGGGCAGAAAATAGCGTGTCGCGGTGAGACATAACGTAAAAATCCGGGAAAAAGAAAGTGGCGTATTGTGCGCTAACGCAGGGAGAAAACCAACTCCCAGGGCATATACCAAAGATTCGCCAGCACCATCAGCAACAGCGCACACCAGGTGGCGCTCATGCCGGAACGTCGCCAGCGAAACAGACGGTGATGAAAACCGTAATAATGCATCAGACGACCAGCAAGCAAAACGATGCCGCAAATATGCACCATCCAGGTTTCTGCGCCATTCATTTCCATAAACAGCATCAGCACAATCGCGATGGGAATATATTCCACCGCGTTACCATGAATGCGAATAGCGCTTTGCAGTTCGCTAAAACCACCGTCACCATAGGCAACGCGGTACTGCAAACGCAAGCTGAAGTGGCACACTGAATTTGGCCACCTGAACAGAGGTGATATGCTCACCTCAGAACAACACAGGTGCTCCAATGAAAAAAAGAAATTTTAGCGCAGAGTTTAAACGCGAATCCGCTCAACTGGTTGTTGACCAGAAATACACGGTGGCAGATGCCGCCAAAGCTATGGATGTTGGCCTTTCCACAATGACAAGATGGGTCAAACAACTGCGTGATGAGCGTCAGGGCAAAACACCAAAAGCCTCTCCGATAACACCAGAACAAATCGAAATACGTAAGCTGAGGAAAAAGCTACAACGCATTGAAATGGAGAATGAAATATTAAAAA